>JBQCJQ010000609.1:0-2960 GCA_051952615.1 Humibacter sp. | reverse complement strand
CGCTCAGGTCGCGGCCCGTATCTGCGGCGCTCCGAGAACCGGCCGCTCGTGCAGCTGGTCACGGCGCTGCGAGACGACCATCGCGTGCTCGAGCACGGGGAGCGTATGCTCACACCCCTGATCTCGCACGACCTGTCACGCTCGGGAGACCTGCTGGACGTGCTGGAGGCGATGCTCGCGCACCCCGGAAACCGCACGGCCGCGGCATCCGCGTCCCATCTGTCGCGCTCGGTCTTCTACCAGCGCATCGCTCTCATCGAGGAGCTCCTCGGCTCAGATCTCGACGACGGCGAGACCCAGACCGCGCTGCACCTCGCGCTGCTGGTGCGGCGGTCGGCCGGGCGCTGACGGAGTTTCGCGAGCGGACTCGGTCACCACTGCGGGGGAGTGCCCTCGCCGGCGGAAGCGGTGGCGGAGGCATCCACTTCTCCTCCCGAGGGAGCGGGGCGCAGGCTCAGGACCCGGGCTGGGCGAAGTGCAGCAGGAGCAGCTGCGGGCGGCCGGAGACCGCCCGCGTCGCCTCGGGCACGTATGCCATCAGGGACCATGGCCACGCCGGCCAGTCGCCGATCTCGGCGCTCGGCCTCGGCAGGGGCGAGTCGTCCCAATGGAGGGCCGGCTCCTCGCAGCCGCGCAACTCGAGTCCCGCGGCGAGCGAGGCCCGAAGATAGTCGCCGAGTGGATGCCGGAATGCCGGGGCGAGGCGGCGCTCCCCGTCGGGGCCCAGACCCTTGATGCCCGAGCCGATCGCGGTGAGCTCGCGATGCACGTCTGAGATGAGGAGCGCGCCGCCCGGGCGCAGCATCCGGGCGAACTCGGCGAAGACCGGTCCGAGATCGCTCACATGGACGAGCGCGAGCGCGCACACGACCAGATCGACCGATCGGTCGGGGAGAGGCAGTCGATCGACTGAGCCCAGCAGGAACTCGCCCTCCGGGACGCGCTCTCGGGCCCGCTCGAGCATGTCGGGCGACCCGTCGACGCCGATCACGGTGTGGCCGCGGTCGGCGAGAATCCGCGCGAATCGCCCTGTGCCGCACGCGGCATCCAGGGCGACACCGACCTCGCGGTGCGCCAGCCATTCGGTGATGACCGGCTCGTCGAGCTCGAAGAGGCCACCGCCCGCGTTCGCGTCGTAGTCGGGTGCCTGCTCCTGATACGCGACCTCAGCGGTCACGCGTTCCGCGAGCACCCCACGGCCTCGGAGTTTCTCGTCGGCGAGCAGTCGGCGGATCTCGGCGATCCGGTCCTCGACGAACGCTCGATCGTGGTCACCGGCCCATGCGTCGAGCAGAGCGGACCCTTCGATGCCGAGGAGATACGCAAGAGGGTCCTGGTAGATCACGATCGGGGAGCTTAGCCAGCGCCTCTCGCGCAGATCAAGGCACGACCGCTCCTGCACCGATTGACGGGTTCGTTGCATCGGGATATAACTGACTGGTTAGTTATAACGAGGAGGTCAGGATGCCGTCTTCCGTCCGACGAGATGCAGCGGCCACCACCGCGAGGATCCGCGAGGCCGCGGGAGACGAGTTCGCGATGTACGGATTCGAGGGTGCTCGAGTGGACAGGATCGCCGCGCGGGCAGGCGTGAACAAGGCGCTGCTGTTCCAGCGGTTCGGCGACAAAGCGGGGCTCTACGCGGCGACGCTCGCAGAGATCGCCGACGGCGCCATCGCGACTCGCGCGGGGATCGTGGGTCGGTATCCCGAGGGGATCTCTGATCGGGCGCAGTTCCGCGCGCTCGTGCGGGATCTGGCAGTGGCCACGCAGCGATTCCTGGAGAGTGCGCCGGCTGCGCGTCGCGCTCTCGCGTGGGAGCGCGCGGCGGGGTGGGCGGCCTTCCACTCAGCGCGGCCCGCCACCGATGACGCGGCGGCGGACCGCATCGCGGGATGGTTCCGCACGGCCGAAGAGCGTGGCTGGCTGCGGGCGGGCGCCCCTGCGGAGCGCCATCTCGCGCTCTGCCTCGAGCTGGTGTGCGCCGTCGACTCCCGTGACGAGGAGTTCGTCGGCGACCTCGTCGCCGACGCCCTGGTTCCGGCGGTCGGCCCATGAGCACGGCGACCCTTGCGATTCCCCCGGAGCTCACCGGAGTCGAGCGGTCCGCTCTGCTGCCGGTCATCTCGCGGGCACGGGATGCCGAGCACGCGGACCCCATCCTGGGCGACTCGTGGGCCCGCCATGTCCGTGACGGACTCGCCGTCGACTGGGACGCCCTCGGACTTCCGCAGAAGGAGTCCTACAACGTCGCGATGCGTGGCCGCCACCTCGACGAGTGGGTGCGCGCGTTCCTTGCGGCGCATCCCGATGCCGTGGTGGTCGACCTGGGAACGGGGTTGGACGACCGCGCGCGGCGTGTGGAGCCCGGCCCTGACGTGGACTGGTTCGATGTCGACTCTCCGCGGATCCTGGATCTGCGACGACGCCTCGCCGATGGCCACCGGCCGGCGAACGTCCACGAGATCGGAGCGGATGCGACCGACGCCGCCTGGATCTCGCGGCTGCCGACCGGGAGGCCGCTGGTCATGGTCGCCGACGGCTTCTTTCCGTTCCTGCGTCCCGACGATTCTGCGGCCCTGGTGCACCGGCTCGTCGAACACGCGCCCCAGGGTGAACTGGTGATGAACGGCTACACGACGCTGGCCCGGCGGTTGATGCCGCGCGTCCGCGCGATCCGCGACCTGCGGATCGACGTCGGCGAGGGGACGGCTTTCGACGACCCGCGCGCGCCCGAGCAGTGGCATCCGCGGCTGAAGCTCGCCGAGCGGATCATGCTCAGCCGGTCGCCGTACGTGGCCAAGACGCCCGCCACCCTGCGCGCAGCCGTCCGGGCGATGAACCTGTTCCCGTCTCTCGCCGATCGCAGCGACCTCGGGGTGCTGCGCCTGCGGTTCGGCAACGGAGGCTGAGCGCCGACGCAGGTTACTGGCCGGCCTCCGGGCAGGGCTCAGGGCAGG
>JBQCJQ010000608.1:0-2487 GCA_051952615.1 Humibacter sp. | reverse complement strand
GAGCCCGTCGCGCGGCGCCGGATCAGCGATCGGCAGGGCGCTCGGCATGTGCCGTGATCGAGCCGGCCTCGCGACCGGCCGGTTCGTCCAGCACGGCCTCGGCGACTATTCCGCCGGTCACGGCGTCCGGGTCATCCGTTCCAGCCTGCTGACCCCCGACGACGGGGTTGCCGCTCACCGGGTGCAGGGCGCGAAGGTACCGCTTGGTGAGCTTGTTCTGGTTGGCGCGCGCGAACGGACCGGCCATGGAACGGAATCCCGACGCGACGCGGGAGAACGACCGCATCGTGAGCCAGACGGAGTCGTCGTCGCGCTGTTCCACGATGAACGACTCCTCGCCGCAGAGCGGGTGCCCGTGCATGGTGCCGTACCCGAAGCCGACCCTGTGCTTCTCCTCGACCACGTAGACGACGCGTATCGGCGCGTGCACGTGGACCGGGCCGAAGGGAACCCGCAGCACGGCAGTCATGCCGTTGGCGATGTAGGGATGTCCGTCCTCGTCGTACACCGCCTCCGTGCCGCGGTGCGGCACGAGCCGCTCGGGGGTGCCGTCTTCCGCGTAGCGGATTCCGGCGTACTCCTCCCCCGTCCCCGGCTCGATCTCGGTGATCAGCACGCCGCTTCCACGCTGGATGCCCCACGTCATGAGCGCGCGGGACGACGTGGTGAACCGCTCTTCGCCGCTGCCGAGCCTCACCGATCGGGAACTCGCCCGAAACCCTTTCGGCGGATGCATCGTGAGGTCGTGCGCGAGGGTGGCGCCAACAGCGGCATACGTCACCGGTTGATCGGTGAAGGTACTGCGCCGCATGACGTTCGTTGGTCCGACCCTTCGTGTGCGATCGCCGGGCGCGCCGTCTCCGGTCCGCCGCCCGCGATCTGCCCCCTCTTCGCCCAGCGAGTTTAGCCGAGTTCGTCGACGGCGACCTCAACGAGGCCTGAACGGGCCGCCGGTCTGCCCGCCTAGGAATTCTTCTCGACGTCGCCGCTCAGTGCGGCGATGAACGCTTCCTGCGGCACCTCGACACGACCGACCATCTTCATGCGCTTCTTGCCCTCTTTCTGCTTCTCGAGGAGCTTGCGCTTGCGGGTGATGTCGCCGCCGTAGCACTTGGCCAGCACGTCCTTGCGCATGGCGCGGATGGACTCACGAGCGATGATCCTCGCACCGATCGCCGCCTGCACAGGCACCTCGAACTGCTGGCGTGGGATCAGCTTCTTCAACCGTTCGGTCATCATTACGCCGTACGCGTAGGCCTTGTCACGATGCACGATCGCACTGAAGGCATCCACCTGCTCGCCCTGCAACAGAATGTCGACCTTCACCAGGTCGGCCTCCTGCACGCCGGAAGGCTCGTAGTCGAGGCTCGCGTAACCCTGCGTGCGGCTCTTCAGCTGGTCGAAGAAGTCGAAGACGATCTCGCCGAGCGGCATCGAGTAGCGGATCTCGACCCGGTCTTCGCCGAGATACTCCATGCCGAGCAGCGTTCCTCTGCGCGACTGGCAGAGTTCCATGACGGTGCCGACGTAGTCCTTGGGAGTCAGGATGGCCGCGCGAACGACCGGCTCGCTGACCGTGTTCACCTTGCCTGTCGGGTACTCGCTGGGGTTCGTCACCGTGACCGACTTGCCGTCCTCGGTGGTCACCTCGTAGATCACGCTCGGAGCCGTGGTGATGAGGTCGAGGCCGAACTCGCGCTCGAGACGTTCGGTGACGATCTCGAGGTGCAGAAGGCCGAGGAAGCCGCAGCGGAAGCCGAAGCCGAGCGCCACGGAGGTCTCGGGCTCGTAGACGAGGGCGGCATCGGACAGCTTGAGCTTGTCGAGAGCCTCGCGCAGATCGGGGTAGTCGCTGCCATCGATCGGGTACAGACCGGAGAACACCATCGGCTTGGGGTCGGTGTAGCCGGCGAGAGCGTCGGATGCCGGCTTCGCGGCGTTCGTCACGGTGTCACCGACACGCGACTGACGCACGTCTTTCACGCCCGTGATGAGATAGCCCACCTCGCCGACGCCGAGTCCCCGGGTCGGGGTCGGCTCCGGAGAGCTCACTCCGATCTCGAGCAGCTCGTGAGTCGCCTTCGTCGACATCATCTGGATGCGCTCCCGCGCCGTCAGCTGCCCGTCGACCATGCGCACGTAGGTGACGACGCCGCGGTAGCTGTCGTAGACGGAGTCGAAGATCATGGCCCGCGCGGGGGCATCCTTCACGCCGACCGGAGCTGGGACGAGCTCGGTGACACGATCGAGGAGCATCTCGACGCCCGCGCCCGTCTTTCCGCTGACCCGAAGCACGTCATCCGGGCTGCCGCCGATCAGGTCGGCCAGCTCACGCGCGTACTTCTCGGGGTCGGCCGCCGGCAGGTCGATCTTGTTGAGGACGGGGATGATCGTGAGGTCGTTCTCCAGCGCCAGGTACAGGTTCGCGAGGGTCTGCGCCTCGATGCCCTGGGCGGCGTCGACGAGCAGGATGGCCCCCTCGCACGC
>JBQCJQ010000607.1:0-3191 GCA_051952615.1 Humibacter sp. | reverse complement strand
GTTGAGGTGCCCGGAATCCCAGTAGGGTGGGGGGGGGATTTTTTCGGGGTTGTCGCTTCCGTCGGCGAGGAGTCGGGGATGCCTATTCATTGGCACATGATCGACGCGCCGGCCGACGACCCGGCGGTCGACCGAGCGGCCGGAGTCACAGCAGCGCACGCGCAGGAGACGTACGCGTTCTACCGGGACCTGATTCGGCTGCGGCGGAATCACCCCGCGCTGAACGATGGCGGCATGCGATGGCTGCACGTGGGGGATGACGTGTTGGTGTTCATCCGCGAATCGGCAGAGGAGTCGGTTCTCGTCCTAGCGTCGCGTGGTGCCGCGGACGTGCGGGTGTCGTTCGATGCGGCGGTGGGGTGGGATGCCGCGCGGCCGCTCTTCGGCGAGGTGGCTGTCGATGTGGATGCCCCGGGAGACGAAGACGAGGGCGGCGTGCGCCTTCGCGTCGCGGCCCCGCAGTTCGCGGCGCTGCGTCTCCCCGGCGTCGTGGTGCCGCCCCGTCGCTGACGCTGCACCGTGGGTTGAGGAGCACGCCTTCGGCGCGCGTCTCGAAACCCGCCCCAGCGCCGACCATCAGGCCGCGCGCGGCTCCGGGCACACCAGCCGGCTGGCGGTGTGCTGATCGGCGGACCGCTCCACGACGTGCTCGGTCATCGGATGTCCGCAGATCGGGCACGCCGCGTCGGCACGCCGCACGTCTGGGGCCTCCGGGTGTCCCGCCCCGAGCTGCGCAGGACCGGTGAACGTGCGCACGACGCTGTTGAACTTCTCGTACCAGCCCCAGAAACCGCGTGCCACGGCATCCTCCTCGCCTGCGTGCATTCATATAGTTAGTGCACTAATGATTAGTGCAAGCGTAACATGGTGGTCAGGAGGTTGCGATGAGTCAACGCATGGCAGAGAGGTCGGATGACCTGGCCGAGGAGGCACCAGCCGACGACCTGCTCAAGCTGCAGAACCAGGTGTGCTTCGCGCTCGCCGTGGCGTCGCGCAGCGTGATCGCGCTGTACCGTCCCGTGCTGGAGCCGCTCGGGCTGACGCATCCGCAGTACCTCGTGATGCTCGCGCTGTGGGAGGAGAGCCCGCGCACGGTCGGCGCGATCGGGCGGGCCCTTCAGCTCGAGCCGGCCACCCTGTCACCCCTGCTGAAGCGTCTCGAGGCGGCGGGGCTGATCGACCGGGTGCGCGATCCGCACGACGAACGGATGCTCCGGGTCGGCCTCACCGAGACCGGTCGTCGGCTGCGAGAGCAGGCGTTGGGCATCCCGCCGCAGATCATCGAGAAGCTCGGCATGCAGCTGTCGGAACTGGAGGAGTTGCGCACCGTTCTGCACCGTGTGATCGGGGCTGCGACCGGGGACGGTAACGCGGCTTAACGGGCAACCGGATGATGGTATCCTCGTACGGTTGCCGAAACGGCCTAGGGTCGCTCGGCTCCGCCCCGATAGCTCAGTGGTAGAGCACTTCCATGGTAAGGAAGGGGTCGTCAGTTCAATCCTGACTCGGGGCTCCAGCTCGGTGCAGCGGCTGTTCCAGTCGGCACGGAGTCTGCGGCGGGATAGCTCAGGTGGTTAGAGCACACGGCTCATAATCGTGGTGTCGCGGGTTCAAGTCCCGCTCCCGCTACTCACCTAGAAAACACTGGGAACGGCAGTCCTTGAGGGGGCTGCCGTTCTGGTGTATTCAGGGCTTTTTGGACACACTTTGGACACACCCCAGTGTCCGGTCTCGGCACTCAAGTACCGCGATGATGACGCGCCCGGGCCCTGAGGTGATCGCAGGCGTCACCGCTGTGTCCGGATGTGTCCACGTCGGAACGCTGCCGTGGTCCTCGCCATCGGTCGGACGGACTGTGGGCGTGCTCCGCGCTTAGAAGAGCGTTGGCCCCTTTGGCGATGAAGTCGGGCCGATCGGACGGGCTGGGTCAGTCGTGGCTTTCGGCCTTGCTGGCGCCGGGGCGCTTTGCCGAGCGGCATGGTCGAGCCGGCTGGCGACGTCGTCGAGGTCGTCCGTGAAGAGGTCGGCGTACACGTCGAGAGTCATCGCGGCCGAGGCGTGGCCGAGCATCCGCTGCACGGCCTTGACGTTCGCACCGGCCGAGATGGCCAGGCTGGCCGTGGTGTGGCGCAGGTCGTGGATGTTCATGCGGGGGAGCCCGGCCGAGTCCAGCGCTCTGTCGAACCACGAGTTGTAGCGAATGGTCGGGGTGACCATGTGCTGCCCGTAACGGTCGGGGAAGACGAGGTCGTCCGGACGCTTGCCGGCCACCGCTGCAGCCATGCCTGCGGCGAGGAGTGCCGGGTAGGGGACGCTGCGACGTTTGTAGGTCTTCGGGCTACCGACGACGATCTCGCCGCGGACGAAGACCGCGTTCTCGACCACGTGGACGCGACGACGCCTGAGGTCGATATCCCTTACCCGGAGTGCTGATGCTTCGCCCCATCGCAGCCCGGTGTAGCCCAGAAGCAGGATGAGGGTGCCGTGCTCGCCGCAGGCTTCGGCCAGACGGCTCAGCTCGTGGTGCGTGAGGTAGCGGTGCTCGCGGGAGACCTTGCGCGGCAAGCTCACGCCGCGTGCCGGATTGGAGGAGATGCGGCGGTCGCGGACGGCGACGTCAAGGACGGCGGCGAGGATCCCGTAGGCCCGATGAACCAGGGCAGGAGACTTGGGCCGGGTGCCCTCGGCCGTGCCGTTGGCCAAGGCGGACACCCACGCCTGCACCTCGCTGTGCCGGATGGTTCCGATGGCGACTTCACCCCACCGGGGCCTCACATGCAACCGCCACGCGGATTCCATTACCGCGACGGATGAAGGCTTGAGGTGCGTCTGGGTGGCGAACCACTCTGTGCCGAGCGTTCCTACTGTGACACGGCCGGAGCTCGAGTCGATGTAGTCGCCTGCCGCCTTCTTCAGTTCCACCGATGCCAGGTAGAGCTGGGCGTCTCGTTTCGTCCGGAACCCGCGCTTGGCGCCCTGACTGTGATCCGGCTTCCGGTAGCGCACCCGATACCGACGGCCCTTCGCGCTCTCGTATGGCTCGATGCTGCCCATGGAGACTCCTGTGACGGCGCTCACTGAAATTCCCCAGTTCTGCTCGCTGAAATTCCCCACCCTGGGTCGCTCCGTCGCATGAGGCGGGCCTCCCTCGATGCTGGTGGTCTCTGACCACACACCAGCTTCCGAGGGAG
>JBQCJQ010000606.1:0-2261 GCA_051952615.1 Humibacter sp. | reverse complement strand
GCTCGACGCGTCGCAGGCCAAGCTCGACACGTCGAAGACGCAGTTGACCGCCGGTCAGCAGCTCCTCGACGACTCGGCCGCGATCCGCACCGTCTCGAAGGACGGCACGACCGCGATCGGCCTGGTGCAGTTCAAGGACACGCTCTTCAACCTGTCCGACTCGGTGAAGTCGTCGGTGGCGTCGAAGTTGGATGCCGCACACATCGACGGCGTCGATGTCAACTACTCCTCCGAGATCGCCACCTCGGTCTCCGGCATCATCGGACCGGGTGAGGTGACCGGCGTCGTCATCGCCCTGATCGTGCTCGTGCTGATGCTGCGCGCGCTGCGTCCAGCGCTGATGCCGCTGGTGTCCTCGTTGATCGGCGTGGGCGTCGGCGTCGCGGGCTCGATGGCGTTCTCCGGCGTCGTCGACATGTCGTCCGTCACGCCGGTGCTCGGCGTCATGCTCGGGCTGGCGGTCGGAATCGACTACTCCCTCTTCATCATCAACCGCCATCGACGGCAGGTTCTCGCGGGCATGGACATCCGCGAGTCCATCGGACTGGCGAACGGCACAGCCGGCAACGCCGTCGTGTTCGCGGGAGCAACGGTGCTCGTCGCGCTGCTGGCGCTCAACATCACGGGCATCCAGTTCCTCGGCGTCATGGGAACGGTCGGCGCCGTCTGCGTGCTGATCGCCGTGCTGATCGCCGTCTCGCTGACCCCGGCGCTGCTCGCGCTGCTGGGCAAGCACGTGCTCGGACGCAGGGCGCGCGCCAAGATCGGACACGAGGAGCACCAGGCTCAGGTCGTTCGTCCGATGCGCACCGGACGGGCCATCCTCACCGTCGTCGCGGCCGTCGTCGGACTGCTCATCGTCGCGCTCCCCGCGTTGACGATGCGCCTCGGACTGCCGGATGGCTCGACCGAGTCGACGAGCTCCACCCAGTACCGCGCCTACATGACGGTCGCCGACAAGTTCGGGGCAGGCATCAACGGCCCGCTGATCGTGACCGCGACACTGCCGAATGCCGTGAGCGCCGACGATGTCACGACCACCCAGGCGAAGATCTCCGGGGAGCTCATGAAGAACTCCGACATCGTCGCCGTCGCGCCGATCGGCACCTCGGATGCCCGCGACTTCATGGCCTTCGAGGTCGTGCCGAAGGACGGTCCGAGCAGCGCGTCGACCGAGACGCTCGTGCATGACCTGCGTGGGTCATCCACTCTCTCGGGCGGAGTCGAGGTCGGCGTCGCCGGGCAGGCGAGTGCGAACATCGACGTCTCGGAGATACTCGCGAACGTGCTGCCGTTGTACCTCGCGGTCGTGATCGGGCTGTCGCTGATCATCATGATCGTCGTCTTCCGGTCGCTGCTCGTGCCGCTCATCGCCACCGGCGGCTACGTGCTGTCGCTCTTCGCGGCGTTCGGCGCCATGACCGCGGTGTACCAGTGGGGATGGCTGAGCGGGGTCTTCGGCGTGCACGATCCCGGCCCGGTGCTGAGCTTCGCGCCGATCATCGTGATGGGTGTGCTCTTCGGGTTGGCGATGGATTACCAGCTGTTCCTCGTCTCCGGAATGCGCGAGGCGTACGTGCACGGGCTGCCTGCGCGGGCTGCGGTCGTCTCGGGCGTGCGCGCAGGCCGGGCCGTGGTGACGGCGGCGGCGATCATCATGATCTCGGTGTTCGGCGGCTTCGTGTTCTCCGAGCTCGCCATGGTGCGTCCGCTCGGCTTCGGTCTCGCCGCTGGCGTGCTGTTCGACGCGTTCGTCGTGCGCATGCTGCTGGTGCCAGGGCTCATGCACCTGTTCGGCAAGGCCGCGTGGTGGCTTCCGAAGTGGCTGAACCGCATCATCCCCGATGTGGATGTCGAAGGAGCCGCCCTCGAGCGCACGCACCAGATCCACGGTGTCGCCGCCCCCGAGGCCCCCGCGCGCGAGGTCGTCACCCAGGTCTGAGTCCGGCCGCTTCGCTCGGAGCCTCGCCTAACCTCCATCCGGGCCGACCCCCAATTGCGCCACTTGCGCTCTCTTGCGCCCCCTTAGCTGGCGCTATTGCGCGCAAATGGCGCTGTTGCGGGCCGGGCCGGGCTGTTGCGGGCTGGGCCGGGCCGGACTGTTGCAGGGCGGGGCCCGGTCGGGGCCCGCGGCCGAGGTCGGCCGGCGGGGGCAGCCCCGGCTCAGGCCGACTCGCGCAGGATCAGCGTGTGGGCGACCGTGCGGTGCAGGTCATCCCGGTGTCCGGCCAGCAGCCGCTCGGTCAGCTCGAGCGCCCGGT
>JBQCJQ010000605.1:0-5847 GCA_051952615.1 Humibacter sp. | reverse complement strand
TCGATGCGTCGGTAGCACTTCTCCCTGAAGCCCTTGTCGCCGACGGCGAGCACCTCGTCGACGATGAGGATGGGTTCGTCGAGCTGCGTGATCACGGCGAAGGCGATGCGCACCTTCATGCCGCTCGACAGGTGCTTGTAAGGGGTGTCGAGAAAGTCGCCGATGTCGGCGAAGCCGATGATGTCGTCGAACCGCTCATCGATCTGCCGCTTCGTCATGCCGTGCAGGCCCGCGGTGAGGTACACGTTGTCGCGCACGCTGAGATCGTCGACGAAGCCGCCCGTGATCTCGATCAGCGGCGCTGTGCCCGCCTTGACGTCCACGCTGCCCTCGTCGGCGAGGATGACGCCGGCCACCAGCTTCAGCAGTGTCGACTTGCCCTGGCCGTTGCGGCCGACCACTCCGATCGCCTCCCCGGCGTTCACGGTGAACGACACGTGTCTCAGCGCCCAGAACTCGTCGGGGCGAGCGCGTCGCGCGCGGGACGAGAAGAGGTCTTTGAAGCTGCGGTGTGCACGTCGGTTGCGCTTGAAGCGGATGCCGACATCCGTCACCTCGATCATCGAGGTCGTCGTCACGGTGTCGGTCATCACATCTCCTTCAGCACGCTGCGAATGGTGCGCGAGTACACGAACCACCCGATCACGAGGAAGATCAGGCTGCCCAGTGCTGAGATCAGAACGAGATCCCACCGCAGGTCCTGCGGGAAGAACCCTGCGCGGTACACGCCGAACATTCCGACGAGCGGGTTGATGTCGATGAAGAATCGGAACAAGCTGCCCTGCGGCACCTCGCTCGCGGGGTAGAGCACGGCGGATGCGTAGAACAGCAAACGCAGAAGCAGCTTGATCGCTCGCTCGAGGTCCTTGAAGAACACCACGAGCGGCGCGACGATCAGCCCGAGCCCCACCAGCAGCACGGCCTCGATCGCCACTCCGATCGGGTAGTACACGATCTGCCAGTGCACGTGCGCGGCCGAGAAGATGACGAAGAGGGCGAGCACGGGCAGCGAGAGCGCGAACTCGATGCCCTTGCTGAGCACGATGCGGTTGATCCAGATGGATCGGGGGATGGCCGTCGACCGGATGAGCTTCGCCTCACGGCTGAACGCGCGCGTGAAGTCCGAGACGGCACCGTTGAACCAGGTCCACGGCAGCAGCCCGGAGAGCAGGAACACGATGTACGGCGATTCGTTCGGGCCGCTGCCCCTGTGGAACACCACGACGAACACGAGGTAGTAGATGCCGGCCATCAGGAGCGGGTCGAGGATGGACCACACGTAGCCGAGCACGTTCGTGGTGTACCGAACGTGCAGGTCGCGCTTGGTGAGCAACCACAGCGAATGCCGGTATCGGGCGAACGGTGTGCGCTCGGCTGGGCGCGCATCGGCGTAGGTGGTCACCCGTAGATCGTACCGGCGCGCCGGTGCAGAACCCTGAGGCGGCCGCGGCGGGGGCCTCAGACGACGGATGCCACCGACCTGCGCGGCCGATGGCATCCGTTACGGAGAGAGAGCCTCACACGAAGAGGTTCGCGCGCTCCAGGTCTTCGGCGAAGTCGACCTCGACCGCGTACAGGTCGGAGATGTCGACCGGCTCGACGAGCATTCCGTCGTTCTGGATGGCGAGCTCGATGCCGCGCTCGAAGTAGTCCTGGTCGTCAACGTGCTGCAGGTGGTACAGCAGGGCGGCCTTGTCGCGGCTCGACACGTAGTTGATGCCGACCGCCTCGCCCAGTCCGCCCTTGACGGTCTTCGACAGCTTCTCGATGAAACCCTCGGCGCCGGTGGTGTACTTGACCTCTTCGTCCGAGACCTTTGCCGTGTTCACGGTGACGAAGGACTGGTCGCGGGAGATCGCCGCTGCGGCGCGCACCAGCACGGCCGGATCGAAGACGACATCGCCGTTCATCCACAGAACGCCGCCGTTGCCGCTCGACTTGAGTGCGCGCATGAGGCTCTTCGACGTGTTCGTCTGGTCGTACTGCTCGTTGTAGACGAACGACGCGTCGGGGAACGCTTCGACGATGTGCTCGAGCTTGTAGCCGACCACGATCGTGACCTTGACCTTGGGGCCGAATGCCGCGTGGATGTTGTCGAACTGCTGCTGCATGATCGTGCGTCCGTCGCCGAGCTCCGTCAACGGCTTCGGCAGCGTACGTCCGAGGCGACTGCCCATGCCCGCCGCCAGGATCACAACCTGTGGTGCGGTGGTCACGTTTCGTCTCCTGTCATTCGTGCGCATAGTCGACCCCCCAAATGAAGTTGAACTGTGTGACTGCGGATGACTGTCGATCGGCGATGATGCGGCCGACGTGCCAGCACCGACGGCTTGCGTTAACCGAGCTGTCACTGATGCGTTGGTACAAAGACACCGCGTCGTGCCGATCACGAATCTACCGGAGCAGTGGCCCGTGCATGGCGGACGTTGCCGTTTCGTGATCGTTTTATGGGAGTGCTCTTAGAAAGAGGGAACGAACGACACAGACTGGCGTCTAGGCCGGGTCTGTGCAGGAAGCGATTGGTAAGTTAGCGTAAGGATCTCGATGGTTCCGCTGGGGAGGGGAATTCGCGTCGGCAGGGGCTGGTGCGAAGACCGCACCCTTCGGTTACCGACGGTGAGGCGGGTCGATCAAGGTCGATCCCGATTCGAAGTTCGAGACGGCCACGGTTTCGGGGGTATGGCGCGTGCAAGATGAGCCGCAAGGGTCCGTCGGGGAAAGCGTCGGTGTGTCGACAGGCGCCGACGACGCCGGTGAGAAGCCGGTGACCGCGGACTCGTCTGCACCCGTCGTCCGCGTACGCGCGGGCAGATCGACGGATGCCAGACGGGGGTCCCGCCCGCGGGCGACAGGCGCAGTCGTCTACACAGCGGTCGTGACCGAGCCGGCGGAAGACGCCCGGGTCACGGTGGCGACCGCTCCACGCGGAACTCGCGGCGGAACGCGGGCAAGGGCGACGAAGGGCGCCGGCGTCGTCGACCGTGCGAACGCGATCGTGCAGGCGGACACCGTCGCCATCCAAGACACCACGACCACCGAGGACACGGTCAGCGCCGAAACCGCCGCTCCTGAGACCGCCGCTCCTGAGACCGCCGCTCCGGAGACCGCCGCTCCGGAGACCGCCGCTCCTGAGAGCATCGCCGCTGAGGCGGTTTCCCCCGACACGACGACTGACGCTCCGACGCGAACGGATGCTCCTGCCGGATCTCCTGCAGGGCCGGCGACCCTAGCAGCGGAGAGCGCTGCGGAGACCACGCCCTCCGAGTCCCCGGCCTCTGGGGCTTCGGCTTCCGGGGCTCCCACGGAGAACGAGGACGTCGACACCGGCGAGATGCCCGCGCAATCCGCTCCGGTGGACGAGCACACCGGTTCGCGCCAGCGCATCACGCTGTTCGGCCGCAGGCGTCGTGCATCGCAGGCCGCGGCCGCAGCCGCTGCGGCGGCGGCTGCCGAGCAGCAGGCTGGTCAGGGATCGGAGCTGCTCGCCGAATTGGTGCGGGAGACGGAGTCGGCCGAACGCCGGGCCTCGTCCCTCGCCGAGCCGACGATCGACGGCGAGGCCATCGCCGAAGAGACCGTCGATCGAGAGACCATCGACCACGAGGCGGTCGAGCAGGAGACGCTTCCCCGAGCGAGGCGCGCCGCCACCACGAGGGTCTTCCCGCCCGCCAGGCCCGCACCGGCCGCGACTGCTCCCGTCGTCCTGGCGGTGAGCGGGCTGCACAAGCGGTACGGAGACGTCGTCGCGGTTGACGGCGTGAGCCTGAACATCCGCGCAGGCTCGATGTACGGCATCGTCGGACCGAACGGTGCCGGCAAGACGACCACGCTGTCGATCATCACCGGTCTCCTCAGGGCGGACTCCGGGACCGTGCTGGTCAACGGAGTGGATGCCCGCAAGCACCCCCGCGACGCGAAGCGTGCCATCGGTGTGCTGCCCGATCACCTGCGCACGTTCGACAGGCTGACCGGTGCCCAGCTGCTGTACTACGCGGGCACGCTGCGGGGTCTGGACGCGGCCACGACACGCCAGCGCTCCGCCGACCTCGCAACGGCCTTCGGCATCGAGGACGCCATGGGCCGCCTGGTGGCCGACTACTCGGCCGGCATGACCAAGAAGGTGTCGCTCGCGGCGGCGATGATCCACTCGCCGCGGCTGCTGGTGCTGGACGAACCCTTCGAGGGAGTCGACCCGGTGTCGGCGGCCACCGTCACGGGCATCCTGCAGCGATACGTGGATGCCGGCGGCACGGTGCTGCTGTCCAGCCACGGCATGGATCTGGTGCAGCGCATCTGCGACAGCGTCGCCATCATCATCGGAGGCGTCGTGCTCGATGCCGGCCCCGTCGATCAGGTACGCGGCGAGAAGACCCTGGAAGAGCACTTCGTGGAACTGGCGGGCGGGCGCAAGGCCGCGGAGGGGCTGGAATGGTTGCACAGCTTCTCGGATTGAGAATCGCCTCTCTCGGCAGCGGCTTCCGCCGAGGCGGATGGCACGGGTTCGGTCTCGTCGTCGCGCTGCTGTATACGGCGGCTCTCACCGTCATCCTGTGCTGGGTGCTCGCCGC
Source organism: Humibacter sp. (assembly GCA_051952615.1). GTDB lineage: Bacteria > Actinomycetota > Actinomycetes > Actinomycetales > Microbacteriaceae > Humibacter. Next base: position 1,279 of record JBQCJQ010000605.1, on the reverse strand, counting down.
GGCGCGCACTGCGAGCGACGGGGTGCTGGTGGGCGACATCCTCGTGCTGGCCGGCGCAGCGGTCGCGCTCTGCTTCGTGGTCGTGCCGTTGTTCGGCCGCCATGATGGCACGTTCGATCCGCGGTCGTATGCGGCGATGGGTCTCGGCCATCGGGAGGTGGCGACCGGTCTCGGTGTGGTCTCGCTGGTGTCGGTGCCCGCCCTGGTGCTCGCTCTGTGCGCGGTGTTCACTGTCGTGACGTGGTCAGGGCATCCCGACGCGGCCGTGTTGGCGTTCATCGCGGCAGTCGTGTGCGTTCCGACTTGGATGCTCGCGGCGAGGCTCACCTCGTCGTTGGCCGCATTCGCCCTCTCCACCCGGCGGGCTCGGGAGTTCAGTGCAACGATCGCGGTGCTGATCATCGTGATGCTCTCGCCGTTCGTGTTCTTCCTCACGACCCTCGACTGGAGCAGGGAAGGCCTCAAGGTCGTTCACACGGTCGCGGACTGGGTCAGCTGGACCCCGTTCGGCGCCGTGTGGGCCGTCGGCGGCGACGCGGCATCGGGCAACTGGGGCGCGGCCCTCGCGAAGCTGCTCATCGGCTTGCTCACCCTCGCCGTGATCGCCGCCGCATGGTGGGGACTCTCCGCGCACATGATGGTGACACCCGAGCGTCAGGTGTCGGTGCGCAGCTATGTGGGGCTCGGATGGTTCGGCCGCCTGCCGGCGAGGCCGATGGGCGCCATCGCCGCGCGAAGCCTGACGTATTGGGGTCGCGACTCCCGGTACTGGGTGCAGCTCGCCCTCGTACCGCTGTTTCCCCTGATCATGGTCGTGGCCCTCTTGATCTCGGGCGCGGTGAAAGCGCAGACCGTCGCGCTCATCCCGCTGCCCGTTCTGTGCCTCTTCGTCGGTTGGGTCGCGCACAACGACATCGCCTACGACGGCACGGCGATCTGGCTGCACATCGCGTCGGGCACCCGCGGCCTGTCCGACCGCGTCGGGCGGCTCGCGCCCGTCGTGCTCATCGCGATCCCGCTGGTCGCCGTCGGAAGCATCGTCACCGTTCTCGCGTACGGCGACTGGGATGTGCTGCCCGCGGTCATCGGCGTCAGCGTGTGCATCGTGCTCAGCGGCCTCGGTCTGTCGAGCATCTCGTCCGCCCTGACGCCGTACGCCGCGCCGCGGCCGGGAGACAGCGCCTTCGCGCAGCCGCAGCACACCGGCGGAGCAGCGACGTTCGCCCAGATCGTGAGCCTGCTTCTGACCGTGATCTTCGCGGGCATCCCCGTTGCGATG
>JBQCJQ010000604.1:0-3011 GCA_051952615.1 Humibacter sp. | reverse complement strand
CGTGAGCTGGCGGCGGCATTCGTCGCCGAAGACGCCGCGCACCGGAAGGAGAACGCATGAGTGAGGTCGCCGGCACCGAATACGCCGAACAGGACACCCTTCCCGCCCAGGTCGGAGACGATGAGTTCGCGGCCCTCAAGCGCGAGGTCACCGAGTGGGTCACCGGCCCGGGCGAGGACTACGCCGAACGGATCGAAGCGGACGGCGCCGTGCCACCCGAGTTGCTCGGCGAGCTCCGTGACCGCGGTTACCTCTCGCTCGCTGCTCCGAACAGGCTCGGCGGGCGCGGCATCCCGTTCTCGCGATACCTCGAACTGATGGAGATCTTCTCCCGGTCGCACGCGTCGATCCGCATGCTCGTGCACGTGATCAACGGCACCTGGCGGGCGATGGATCCCTATATGACCGAGGAGCAGCGAGCGGAGTTCGTCGTCCCGTCCGTCGCCGGTCGCAAGCTCGTCTCCTTCGCACTGACCGAGGCGACGGGCGGAACCGGCGCAGACATCCACACCACCGTGCGCCGCGACGGCGACAGCTATTTGCTGAACGGTGAGAAGCATCTGATCACCTTCGGCGTGAAGGCCGACTGGTGGTTGCTGGCGGCACGCCTCGAGGGCTCGGTCGGCAAGAACGGGGTCGTCGCGCTGATGGTGCCGAACACCGGGCTGCCGGGCGCAGAGGTCATCGACGATTCGGAGACGATGGGTGTTCACGGCACCGATCACGCGATCTTGCGCTTCCACGACACGCCGGTACCGGTCGCGAACCGTGTCGGCGAGGAAGGCGAGGGTCTCGACGTCATGCTCGGCGGGTTCCTGCTGCCGAGCCGTGTCTCCGTCGCGATGAGCTGCGTCGGGCTTGCAGAGCGCGCGCAGGAGCTCGCCGTTCAGTACGCGCAGCGTCGCGAGACATTCGGCAAGAAGCTCGCCGAGCGTCAGGCGGTGCAGTTCCTGCTCGCGGAGAACTTCGCAGACATCCGTGCGGCACGGGCCCTCGTGATGGAAGCGGCCAGGGCGTACGAGAACGACGACCCCGAAGCGGGTGTGCTGTCAAGCGCCAGCAAGATGATCGCCGTCGACATGCTGACCCGGGTGACGGACAAGGCCCTGCAGATCCATGGCGGTCAGGGCTACTGGAAGCGCAACCCGATCGAGCGGGTGTACCGCGATGCCCGTGCACAGCGCTTCGAGGAGGGCACGAACGAGATCCAGAAGCTCGTCGTCGGCCGTGCCGTGCTGACCGGGCAGGTCTGAGCTCGCCTCCGCGAACCCATTCAGAACGATCCAACGAACAGGAGCAACTTGCCCATGACGTCCGCCCCCACCGACACCGGCGCATCCCCGCGCGTCACGCTCATCACCGGCAGTTCACGCGGCATCGGCCGCGTTCTGGCGCTGAAGCTCGCCGCCCGCGGTGAGCACGTGGTGGTGAACTACAAGACGAACGCCGACCTGGCGGAAGAGGTGGTGCGCGAGGCCCGCGAACTCGGTGGCGGCGGCATCGCCGTGCAGGCGGACATCGAGGAGCCGGACGACATCGACGCGCTCTTCGAAAGCGTGCGCGCGGAGTACGGGCGCCTCGACGGGTTCGTCGCCAATGCGGCCGCCAGCGCGTTCAAGCCGATCGCGGCTCTCAAGCTGCACCATCTCGACCGCAACTGGGCGATGAACGTGCGCTCGTTCGTGCTGGGCGGGCAACGCGCGGCGCAGCTCATGACGGACGGGGGCCGCATCGTCGCGCTGACCAGCTACGGATCGCTGCGCGCATTCCCGACATACGCCTCACTGGGCGCTGCGAAAGCCGCCGTCGAGTCGTACGTGAAGTTCATGGCCGCGGAGTTCGGTCCGCGAAACATCACCGTGAACGCGGTGAACGGCGGTCTCATCGACACCGACTCGCTCGAGTACTTCTACGAGCGCGTGCCCGGCATGGCGCCGATGTCCAGTGTGATCGAGAAGGTGCCGCTCGGCCGTCCAGGGACGGCAGACGACATGGCCTCCGCCGTCGACTTCCTGCTCGGACCGCATGCCGGATACATCACCGGGCAGACCATCACCGTCGACGGCGGACTGACCGTGATCGCGCCACCGTTCTGGGCGGACACCAGCGGCGAGTTGCGTGCAGCGGTGTACGGAGATCGATAGAACCCGGTGACCGACGGATGACCGCCAAGGCCGATCTGCTCGCCAGCACGTTCACACCGTGGTCGCTGGGTTCCCTGCGGCTGCCGCACCGCGTGGTGGTGGGCAGCATGCACACCGGACTCGAGGCGCGGGACGACGGCGGCCGGGCGCTTGCGGCGTTCTATCGCGAGAGGATCGCGGGCGGGGCATCCCTGATCGTCACGGGCGGTCTGGCGGTCTCGCCCGAAGGCCGGGGCGGCCCCGACTACGTCGTGCTGGCCGACCCGGCAGCACAGGAACGCCTCGCGTACGCGGTGAATGCCGCGCACGAGGCGGGCGGTGCTGTGAGCGCCCAGCTGTTCCACGCGGGCCGATACGCCGTGCTGGGCGGGCTTACCGACCGTGCGGGCGCTCCTCTTCGGTCGGTCGCGCCGTCGCCCGTCCCGTGGGCCGCAGCGAGGGGAGACGTGCCGAGAGAGCTCTCCGGTGCGGAGGTGCGGGAGGTGGTCGGCCAGTTCGAGGCCGCCGCCGCCATCGCGAAACAGATCGGGTTCGATGCCGTCGAAGTGATGGCGTCAGAGGGATATCTGATCAACCAGTTCTGCTCACCGGTCACCAATCTCCGCGACGACGAGTGGGGCGGCGACCAGGAACGCCGTGAGCGCCTCGCGATCGAGGTGGTGCGTGCTGTCCGGGGCGCGGTCGGCGAGCTGCCGGTCACCGTGCGGATCTCGGGCGACGACCTCATGACGGGCGCTCCTACACCCGAGCAGTACGCACGACTGGCGGTGCGGCTCGCGGACGGCGGCGCGGACGCCATCAGCGTTGGCATCGGCTGGCACGAGTCGCGGGTGCCGACGGTGCAGGCATCCGTTCCGCACGGCGCTT
>JBQCJQ010000603.1:0-6163 GCA_051952615.1 Humibacter sp. | reverse complement strand
CGGGCGGCTGCGTCTCCTCAACGAACAGCGGGGAGATGTCGGTGAGCCGGTCGAGCAGCGCCCTGGATGCCGGCACGGAGAAGCGTCCGTGCAGGTCGAACGCGAGGTCGACATCCCTTCCGCCCGTGTCGCGGAGGGCCGCCCACTTCTCGGCCAGCGCGTCGATCGCGGCCGGCGTGTTCAGGTAGCCCCAGGCGCCCTCGGGCGCGGTCTTCAGAGCGGTGTAGCAGGTGCCCACGAGGGTGCTGGCACGGTCGAGCATCCCTTCCGGCGCGTTCTCGTGCACCGAGGTGTAGACGCGGACCCGATCCCGCGCGGGTCCGCCGAGCAGCTCGTAGACGGGAACGCCGAGCGACTTGCCCTTGAGGTCCCAGAGCGCTTGGTCGATGCCCGCGATCGCCGACCCCAGAACCGGACCGCCGCGGTAGAAGCCTCCCTTGCGCATCCGCTGCCAGAGCAGCTCGATGCGGCGCGGGTCCTCGCCGACCAGGATGCCCGACAGCTCGGACACCGCCGTGGCGACCGTCGCCGCCCTGCTCTCCAGCGTGGCCTCGCCCCACCCGACCAGTCCGCTGTCGGTTGCGACGCGAACGAACAGCAGCCGCTGGGACACCCGGAACGACTCCACAGAGGTGATGCGCACGGGGTCAGCCTTTCACGGCGCCGGAGTTGCCAGCGGCGCGCAGGATGTCGCGCTGGAACACCATGAAGAGCGCAACGGGTACGAGAACGGAGACGAACAGCACCGCCATGAACTGCGCGAGCGGCATGTTGTGCGAGAACGACGGCAGCACGACCGAGATCGGCTGCGTCGCGGGGTCGGGCAGCGCCAGCAGCGGCCACAGGAAGTCCTTGTAGCTGCCGATCGCGGTGAGCAGGGCGACGACGCCGATCACGGGCCGCGAGAGCGGCAGCACCAGAGAGAAGAAGATGCGGAACGGGCCCGCGCCGTCGATGCGTGCCGCCTCGAAGATCTCCGGCGGGATGCCCGAGAAGAAGCGCTGCACGAGCAGGATGTTGAACGCGCTCGCCGCCGCGGGCAGCCACACCGCGGGGTAGGTGCCGAGGAGGCTGAGGTCGTTCACCGTCAGGTACAGCGACACCAGCGAGACGACGCCCGGGATGAACAGGGTGGCGAGCACCGCGACGAAGACGACCTTGCTGTACTTGGGCTTCAGCACCGCGAGTCCATACCCGCCGGTCGTGGCGACGAGGATGCCCAGGATCGTGGTGCCGCCGACCGTCCACAGCGTGTTGAGGAAGTACTGACCGAAGTTCACCTTCGCCCATGCCTCGCCGAAGTTGCCGAGGTGAAGGCCGCTCGGCCACAGCGAGAACGGGTTCGCCAGGATCTCGTTCGACGTCGACGTCGCCGCCTTGAACAACCAGACGAGCGGTCCTACGCACACGATGGTGATCAGCACGAGCACGACGACGGTCGCGACCCAGATCGCCACGCGCACGCCGGGCCGTTTGCGGTCGAGCGCCGAGATGACGCTGCGCTCGCCGGGGTCGAACGACTGCCGACGCCGGCGCTTCTGCGGCTGCTGGACGAGGATCGCGCGGGTCATGATGCACTCCATCGGCGGGTGAGCCGCAGGTAGACGAACGAGAGGATGCCGAGCCCGATCGCCAGCAGAACGCTGAGCGCTGTCGCCATGCCGTAGTTGCCTGCGACGAAGGCGTACTTGAAGATCAGCATCAGGATGGTCAGCGTGTGGTTCTCCGGCCCGCCGCCCGTCATCACGTACGGCTCGGTGAACACCTGGAACGTGCCGATCAGCTGCAGCAGGAGCAGCACGAGGATGACCCCGCGCATCTGCGGCAGGGTGACGTGCCAGATGCGGCTCCAGATGCTTGCGCCATCCGCTTCGGCCGCGTCGTAGAGCTCCGTCTGCACGCTCATGATGGTGGCGAGGTAGACGATCGTGGCGGTGCCGAAGGACGCCCAGGTGGCCTGCAGCACGATCGACGGCATCGCCATGCCCGCGCTGTTCAGCCAGGGCAGCGGTCCGACGCCGATCCAGCCGAGGATCGTGTTGAACACACCCTGCTGACTCGGGTCGTAGAAGGTCTGCCAGAGCAGCACCGCGACGACAGGCGGCAGGATGACCGGCAGATACACGAACACCGCGGCCAGCTGCCGCGACCTGCGCAGCTCCCCGATCACGATGCCGAGCACCAGCGGAACGGGGAAGCCGATCACCAGGGCGAGCACCGTGAACCACACGGTGTTGAGGACGGCGGTCGGCAGCAGCGGGTCGCTCAGCACGCGGCCGAAGTTGTCGAACCAGACCCACTGGGTGGAGATGAAGTTGGTCTGCTCCATGCTCAGCGGCAGGGAGCGCAGGATCGGCCACCAGCTGAACACGGCGAACACGATCAGGGTGGGCAGGAAGAAGACCAGAGTGGAGAGGCCGCCCGATCGCACCCAGCGGCGCACGCGGCCGGTGGTCCTGCCGGTCGCAGCAGACGGGGGCGCCGACCGCCGCAGCGTCGCGGACGGTCGGCCTGGTGAGGTGATACGAGTCATCGCATGAAGCTCCTACGAAGAAGGGGCCCGCCCCCGGTCATCCGAGGGCGGGCCCGGGCGTCAGCCTCCGGCGATCGCCGACTGCACCTGCGTCTGTGCGCTCTGCAGCGTTGAGTCGATGTTCGTGCTCTTGTTCGTGAGCACCGCCTGCACGACGTTGTCGAGGATGTTGTAGACCTGCTGCGCCTGCGTCATCGGCTCAGGCACGAGAGGCAGCTTCGTCGTGGAGTCGAAGTACGCCGTGTAGTTCTGGCGCGGCACGTTGATCTCGTCCTTGACCCATCCGAGGTACCGGTCGTTCGTGGCGTTGTCGAAGAGCTGCAGGCCTGGAGCGCCAACGGCTCCGCCATCCGCCGCAGTGGCCTTCGCCGTCGTCACCGCGGTGTTCTTGTCGAAGTACTGGCGGTAGTAGATCCAGTCCACGAACTTCAGACCGGCGGTGATCTCGTCCTTCGACGCCTTCGGGTTGAAGATCGCGATCGTGCCGCCGCCCAGGGTGCCGAGACCGCCGCTCGCCTGCGGCAGCGGCGCAAGCCCGAAGTCGTCCTTGTTCATGCCGTCGTTCGTGACCGCGTAGTTGTAGGCATCCGACCCGTTGACGAGCATGCCGACGTTGCCCGCGGCCATCTGCTTGAAGCTGTCGTCCTGGTTGACCAAGAAGTTCGAGCCGAACGAGCCGTCCTGCCAGCGCATCTGCTGGTACATCTTGAGCACGTTCTTCGTGGCGTCGTTGTCGACGGTGGCCTTCTTGCCGTCCTTGGACTCCACGGTGTGGCCGAAGGCGTAGCTCATCGTCGTGAGCGACCAGCCACCGGTGTTGTTGGTGGTCATGCTCATGTAGCCCTGCTTGCCGGTCTTGTCGGTGATCGCCTTCGCGTCGGACTGCACCTCGTCCCAGGTGGTCGGGGGCTTGTCGGGGTCGAGCCCGGCTTTCGTGAAGAGCGCGCGGTTGTAGATCAGCGCCATCGTGTAGGCGCCGACGGCCGCACCGTAGGTCTTGCCGTTCGCCGTGGCGACCTTCTCGACCGTCGGGTTCACCTTCGACGCCTGCGAGTCGGCCTTGTACTCGCTGGTGATGTCGGCGACCTGGCCGCGGGCGATCAGGGACTGGATGTCGGTGAACGGCACGAAGAACACGTCGGGCATCTTGCCGGACGCGACGAGCGCCTGGAAGGTCTGCGGGTCGTAGGTGGTCGTGGACGACTTCACGGTCACGTTCGGGTTGGCCTTCTCGAACGATGCGACCTGTTGCTTGTAGATCTTCAGCTGCGCGGTCTGGTCGCTCGTCGGCTCGTTGCCGACCGTGATGGTCACCTTGCCGCCGTCTCCGCTGCCCGAGCTGCAGCCGACCAGAGCGGCGCCTGCAAGGGCGAGAGCCGTGAGCGGCGCGATGGTGCGCCGTATCGCCTTTCTCATGTGTTGTCCTCACTTCGTTGTGTTGAGTGCGTTGATGGTGCGGGGATGACGCCGATGGGGTGACCCGCCGGCGCCGGGTTCAGGGGGCGATCAGCCCGCCGTCGAGGCCTCTGACCTTCGCGGCCCAGGCGTCGTGTCCCGACAGGCCGGCAGGGAAGCGTCCCGCGGCGGCCTCGTCGAGGTCGATTCCCCAGCCGGGCGCGTCGTTCGGGCGGAGCCAGCCGTTCTCGATGCGCAGGGTGCCGGGGAAGACGTCGTGCACGGCATCCGGATAGACGTGGCCTTCCTGGATGCCGAACGCGGGGCTCGTGACGTCGAGGGCGACGTTCGCAGCGGCGCCGATCGGCGAGGTATCGCCGGGCCCATGCCATGCGGTGCGCACGCCGACCAGCTCGGCGGCCGCGGCGATCTTGCGCGCGGGGGTCAGGCCACCGAGGTCGGACACGTGCGAGCGGATGAAGTCGACGCCGCCGTGCAGAACGAGGCGTGCGGCATCCGTGACGGAGGTCGTGAGCTCGCCGACCGCGAGGGGTACCGGGGAGTTCTCGCGCACCTCTGGCAGCCGGTCCCAGTGCTCGGGCGGAAGCACGTCTTCGAGGAAGAACAGCCGGTAGGGCTCGAGCGAGCGGGCCAGCGTGACGGCCTGCTTCGGGGTGAGGCGGGAGTGCACGTCGTGCAGCAGCTCGATGTCGTCGCCGAGGCGCTCGCGGGCGGCCTCGAACAGGCGGGGGACCGTGCTGAGGTACTCGCCGACGCTCCATCCGCCGGGGTACGGCGCGGTGGCATCCGTCACGTCGCTCGTGGAGGGGGCACCGTAGTGGCCGCGGCCGCGCTGGCCGACCTGGATGCGCACGTGCCGCTGGCCACGCTCCCTGAGCTGCTCGGCCTGGTCGAGTGCGGCGTCGATGGTCGCGCCCTCTGCGTGCAGGTAGGTGTCCGCCGCTGCGCGCACCCGGCCGCCGAGCAGCTCGTAGACGGGCAGGCCCGCTCGCTTGCCTGCGATGTCCCAGAGCGCCTGGTCGAGTCCGGAGATGGCATTGTTGCCGACCGGGCCTTCACGCCAATACGACGAGAAGCGTGCAAGTCGCACGAGGTCCTCGATGTCACCGGGATGCCTGCCCACGACGAGCCGCGCGAGGTGGTCATCCACATAGCTGACGACCGACCGCCAGCGCTGGGTGAAGGTGGCACATCCGAGCCCGTACAGCCCGTCGTCGTTGGTGCTCACCTTGACGACGACGAGAGGGATGCCCTCCGGTGCCGTCGCGATCGCCCGCACCTCGGTGATGCGCAGCCCATCCCGGGCGGGCCACGGCTGCTCGAAGGCGGGGTCGGCCGCTGGGATGTCGGCGGTGGGGATGTCGGCGCTGGCGTCGGCGGAGCTGGCACCACCAGCCATGGACCGGGTCGTGGTCGTGCTCATTGTGCGATCTCCTCGTGGTCGAGGGCGGGCTCGGCATCGAGGGTGAGCTTCGGCTCCCAGCCGAGCAGCTCGCGTGCCGCTGTGGTGTCGACGAGTCCCTCGCGTCCGACGAACCGGCGACGGCGCTCGACTCCGGGGGCGTAGCGGTCGAGGAGCTCCTCCGTTGGCGAGGGCAGGCGCGTGTCGGCCGCCGCGAGCAGCACCCGGTGTGCGCCGTGCAGACGGGCGGTCAGGGCGAGCTGGATGGCGTCGATCGCGTCGTCGAGCACCAGGTACGACCATCCCTCTCGGCCCAGCCTGCGGATCTCGGGCTCGTCTCGGAGCAGCTCGTCGCCGAGCTGCCGGAGGGTCTCGCGGTCCTTCACGAGCGGAAAGCGCAGCGTGACGATGTCGGTGCCCCAGCGGCTGCTCGCCCACCTGGCGGTCTGCTCGTCGGTCCACTTGCTGAGCGAGTACGCATCGTCGTGCGCCACCGGCGAGTGCTCGTCGAGGGGAAAGTACGCGGGCATCACAGGATGACGGTTCATCGGCACCCCGAACGCGTTGATGGATCCCGCGATCACGACCCGCCGAACCCCGGCTGCGCCCGCCCGGTCGAGCACGGTGAACGTCGCGGAGGTGTTGCGCACGAACACAGCACGCGCCGGCGCCAGGTTGGGGTGGGCGATCGCGGCGAGATGCACGACGGCGTCGACACCGCGGAGAGCGTCGGTGACGGCATCCTCGTCGGCTGCATCGGCGGTGATCACGCGGTCCGCGGCGCTCGGGATCGTGAAGTCGAGACCCAGCGC
>JBQCJQ010000602.1:0-2201 GCA_051952615.1 Humibacter sp. | reverse complement strand
TCGACAGCATCGGCTTCGGCGAGCAGGTCGTCAGGGGCGCGCAGACTGATCCAGATCTCGGGCCGTTCGACCTGCTCGATGCGTTCGAGTGCGGACAGCACGGCGTTGCGGGCCGAGCCGGGGGCGGGGTGCGTGGTCATGTTCATGCTCCGATCGCTGCGATGATCTGGCCGGCCGCCACCTGATCTCCTGTGCTGACATACAGCTCGATGAGACGACCGTCGCGGGGCGCGAGCACCTTCGATTCCATCTTCATCGCCTCGACCGAAAGCACGGGTTCGCCTTGGACGACCTCGGCGCCACGGACAGCGGAGATCTGCCAGACCGTTGACGCGAAGGGGGCGTAGACCGCTTCCGCGCCGGCGGGCACGACCACGTCGGCGGGAGCCGCAGCTTGCTGCGGCTCGTCCTTGCGCTCGAACTCGCCTGCGAGGCGCCACCGCTCCTTCTCGGCCTCGAACGCCGCGGTCTGCTTCGCGCGGAAGTCGTCGATCGACGAAGCGTTCGCCTCGAGGAACTTCGTGTAGTCGGCGATAGCGAATGTGCCGTCGTGGGTTTCGAACTCGCCGCGTCCGGCGTCGGTCTCGGCGCGCAGTTCGAGCAGTTCGTCTGCCGAGACCGGATACCACTCGATGCGGTCGAAGGGACGCAGCGCCCAGGGGTTCTCGGTGAACAGGCCGCCCTTGCGGAAGCGGTTCCAGATCTGCACGGTGCGGCCGACGAATTGGTACCCGCCTGGCCCCTCCATGCCGTAGATGCACAGGTAGGCGCCGCCGATGCCGACGGAGTTCTCTGCGGTCCAGGTGCGCGCGGGGTTGTATTTCGTGGTCACGAGACGGTGCCGCGGGTCGAGCGGTGTGGCGACGGGGGCGCCCAGGTAGACGTCACCGAGGCCCAAGACGAGATAGCTCGCATCGAACACGGTGCGGAACACGTCGTCGACCGAGTCGAGGCCATTGATGCGCCGGATGAACTCGATGTTCCACGGCGTCCACGGTGCGTCGTTGCGCACGCCGTTCATGTACCGTTCGATCGCCAGCCGGGTCGCGGGGTCGTCCCAGCTGAGGGGGAGTCTGACCGTGCGCGACGGCACTTCCAGCGCGCTGGTCGGCGGGACCTCGTCTTCCAGTTCGCGCAGGATCTCAGCGATGCGCGACGCTGGAAGCTTCGCAGGGTCGGTGTGCACCTGGAGTGAGCGGATGCCGGGCGTGACGTCGAGGATGCCGTCGAGCCGCTGCTCGGCGAGCACGCTCTGCAAGGCGTGCACGCGCATGCGCATGGCAAGGTCGAGCTGCATCGGGCCGTACTCGACGAGCACATTGCTGTCGCCGTCGCGCCGGTACCGGACCGACGGTCGGTCATCGAACGCCTCGCTCTGGAATAGGATGCCGTCGTCACCGTCGCCCCCGTCCGTGACCAGGGTGAGCTCCGCGCGCCAGTCGAGGAGCGCGGGGGCATCCGCCTCGCGCACCGCAGCGAACCTGACCCGGTCGCCAGGGCGCAACTGGCCGAGCTTCCAGCGATCTCCGCTCGCGACGACCGCCGGGCACACGAAGCCCCCGAGGGAGGGACCGTCAGGGCCGAGGATGATCGGGGTGTCGCCCGTGAAGTCGATCGCGCCGATCGCGTACGGCGTGTCGTGGATGTTCGACGGGTGCAGGCCGGCCTCGCCGCCGTCGGCGCGCGCCCACTCGGGCTTCGGGCCGATGAGCCGCACACCCGTCCTGGCGGAATTGAGATGCACCTCGTAGTCGGTCGCATAGAACGTCTGGAGGTCGGCGCGGGTGAAGAACTCGGGTGCCGCGTGCGGCCCCTCGGTGACGCCGATCGTCCAGGTATGGGTCAGCGCCGGCCGGCGGTGCGCGGGCGTCGGGCCGCCGATCGTGGTGAGGCGCTCGCTGCCTGAGATCGCGGGATGCGGCGCATCGGCATCCGCCGCCCCGAGCCGCAGCACGTCGCCGGCGAGAAGCGCCCGCCCACCGTGACCGCCGAAACCGCCGAGCGTGAACGTCGATGCGCTGCCGAGGTAGTGAGGGACGTCGAGTCCGCCGCGAACGGCGAGATAGCTGCGGATGCCCGGGCCGGGCGCCGCGCCGATGACGACGGTCGCACCGGCAGGGACGTCGACCGGTTCCCACATCGCGACGGCGACTCCGTCGACCTCGACCTGGGCTGCTGCGCCCGTCACGGCGATGAGCGCG
>JBQCJQ010000601.1:0-2227 GCA_051952615.1 Humibacter sp. | reverse complement strand
CGGGGACGGCGAGACCGCCGTTGCGCTGGCCACCGAGTTGCGCCCCGACCTCGTCATCATGGATGTCAAGATGCCGCAGCTCGACGGGATCTCCGCGGCCGAGCGGCTCTCGAAGGGTCACATCGCCCCTGTCGTGCTCCTCACCGCGTTCAGCCAGAAGGAGCTCGTCGAGCGCGCCACCGAGGCCGGGGCCCTCGCCTACGTCGTCAAGCCGTTCACCCCGAACGACCTGCTGCCCGCGATCGAGATCGCACTCGCCCGCTACGCGCAGATCATCGCCCTCGAAGCCGAGGTGGGCGACCTCAACGAGCGCTTCGAGACGCGCAAGCTCGTCGATCGCGCCAAGGGCCTGCTCAACGAGAAGATGGGCCTGTCGGAGCCCGAGGCGTTCCGCTGGATCCAGAAGGCGTCCATGGACCGTCGCCTCACCATGCACGACGTCGCCAAGGCGATCATCGACCAGCTCGCGCCGAAGAAATAGATCTCCTGTCGGCCGCTAGGCCGCGTCTTTGATCAGATTCGTGATGCGGATCGTGGAGCAACGGCGTCCCCGGTCATCCGTCACGACGATCTCGTGTGTCGTCAGCGTGCGGCCGAGGTGGATCGGGGTGCACACTCCCGTGACCACCCCGCTGGTCGCCGACCGCGTGTGAGTCGCGTTGATCTCGATGCCGACCGCGAGACGTCCAGGTCCGGCCCAGAGGTTCGCGGACATCGACCCGAGCGACTCGCCGAGCACCACGTAGGCGCCACCGTGCAGCAGGTTCGCCGGCTGCGTGTTGCCCTCGACGGGCATCGTCGCGACGGCTCGATCGACGGTGAACTCGACCATCTCGATGCCCATCTTGGCCGCGAGGGCACCCAGTCCGCGCTCCTTGACATAGGCGAGGGCGTCGGGTGCCGCATCCGTTCCACCGGTGGTTGACATGGTGCTCCTGTGCGCTGGTCGGGGGCCGGATTCCAGTGTCCGAGGCCGCTTGTAGGCTTGCAGCGTGTCGGACTCGGAAAAGCCTACCCTTCTCATCATCGACGGCCATTCGCTGGCTTTTCGGGCGTTCTACGCCCTCCCGGTCGACAACTTCACGACGCGTGACGGCCAGCACACGAACGCCATCCACGGCTTCCTGTCGATGCTCCTCCTTCTGCTGCAGAACGAGCGGCCGACCCACCTCGCTGTGGCGTTCGACCTGTCGCGTCACTCGTTCCGCACCGACGAGTACGCCGACTACAAGGGCACGCGAGGCGAGACGCCGAACGAGTTCAAGGGACAGATCCCTCTCATCCAGGAGTCGCTGCGGGCGATGAACATCCCGATCCTCGAGAAGGAGCAGTTCGAGGCCGACGACATCCTTGCAACCCTGGCCACGCAGGGCGCTGCCGAGGGCTTCCGCGTGCTCGTGGTGTCCGGCGACCGCGACACGATCCAGCTCGTCGACGACGACGTCACGCTGCTCTACCCGAACGTGCGGGGTGTTTCCGAGCTGAAGCGGTACGACCGCGAGGCCGTGCTCGAGCGCTACGGCATCCCGCCCGAGAAATACCCCGAGGTCGCGGCGCTGGTCGGAGAGACGAGCGACAACCTGCCGGGCATCGACAAGGTGGGGGAGAAGACCGCCGTCAAGTGGGTGCTGCAGTACGGCACGGTGCAGAACCTCATCGAGCATGCCGACGAGATCAAGGGCGTAGTCGGGCAGAACCTTCGCGACCAGCAAGAGAAGGCGCTGCGCAACCGCCGGCTCAACCAGCTGGTGCGCGACGTCGAGCTTCCGTACGTGCCCGCCGACCTCGTCCGCAAGCCTATGAACGAGCAGGCGGTGCGCGACGTCTTCGCGCGGCTGGAGTTCCGCACCCTCCTCGAGCGTGTCTTCAAGCTCATCGAGGGCGACGGGTCCGACAGCGGGGCCGTCACCGGCGCGGCTGAGGAGCTGCGCGCGCCTGAGGTCCTCGACCTGTCGGGCGACGAGCTCACCGGATGGCTGGCCAGGGTATCCGCCGAAGGCACTCTTCCCGTGACGGTCCAGCTCGACGTCATCGCCGGCGAGCTCCGCGGCGTCGGACTCTCCACGGCCGAGGACTCTGCACTGGTCACGGTCGACGGGGGTGTCGTGGACCAAGCGCTGGCCACGTGGCTGGCATCCGATTCCCCCAAGCAGTTCGACGACGCGAAGAACCAGCTGAAGACGCTGGCCGCGTCGGGCATCCGACTCGGCGGCCTCGCCTTCGACAC
>JBQCJQ010000600.1:0-4755 GCA_051952615.1 Humibacter sp. | reverse complement strand
GCCGACCTGCTCGACGCCGACGGCGGCGACGGACGCGACATCGAGCTGCCCACCATCGCGCTGCTGGTCTCCGGCGGCCACACGTCGCTCTTGCACGTGCGCAGCCTCACCGACGACGTCGAGCTCCTCGGCGAGACCATCGACGATGCCGCTGGCGAGGCCTTCGACAAGGTCGCCCGCGTGCTCGGCCTGCCCTACCCCGGGGGGCCGCAGATCGACCGGGTCGCGGCATCCGGCGACCCGAACGCCATTCGCTTTCCCCGCGGACTGACGCTGCCCAAGGACATGGCGAAGCACCGCTACGACTTCTCGTTCTCGGGACTCAAGACGGCGGTCGCCCGGTGGGTGGAGAAGCGGGAGGATGCCGGCGAGCCCGTTCCCGTCGCGGATGTCGCGGCGAGTTTCCGAGAGGCGGTCGTCGACGTGCTGCTGCGCAAGGCCGTCGCGGCGTGCGTCGACCGGGACGTGCCGAGGCTGTTGCTCGGCGGCGGCGTGGTGGCGAACGCGCGCTTCCGCGAGCTGGCCAAGGAGCGCGCCGAGGCGGCCGGCATCGCGTTGCGCATCCCTGCGCTGTCGCTCTGCACCGACAACGGGGCGATGATCGCGGCACTCGCCGCGCAGCGGATCGCCGCCGGCCATGCGCCGAGCGGGCTCGACTTCGGCGCAGACTCCACGCTGCCCGTCACCGACGTGCAGGTCTGAGCACGCGCACAGCCATCGTCTGGCCATGCGGCGGCGGCCCTATCGCCCCAACCATGTGATGTTGCGATGGATGACACGCCGTGCCGCCGCACCCGTTGACACTCCAATCCCGTGATGTCAGAGTTGGCATACACAGCTTTCGCTCAGGAAACATGACGAGCGAATCCATGATGTGGATCTATAGAGGTCCGCTCCATCCGAAAGGATCAACGCACATGTCCGATCCCAACGCTCCGCAGAATCCGTCCGGCACCCCGCAGCAGCCGGTGCCGCCGCAGCAGCCCGCTGCGCCACAGCAGCCTCCGGCGTATGGCGCGCCGCAGCAGCCGGCCGCTCCGCAGGCGCCCGTGCCGCCGCAGGCCCCGCCCGCGCCCAACTACGGCGCTCCCGCCGCCCCGCAGCACGGCCAGCCGTACGCGCCCGTCGCGCAGAAGTCGCCGATCCTGAGCATCCTGTCGCTGATCGGCGGCATCATCGGCATCGTCGGATCGTTCTTCTACTTCGGAGGACTCTTCGCGATCGCCGCCGTCGTGCTCGGCTTCATCGGCCGCAGCAAGGAGCCTCAGGCCAAGGGCTTCTGGCTCACCGGTATCATCCTCGGTTTCGTCGCGATCGTGATCGAGATCATCTGGATCATCGTCATCGTCGCCATCCTGGCGTCGGTGGGCAGCTCGCTCAACACGTACTGATCTGCGCAGATGAGGCGGGTCGTCGACGAGACGGCCCGCCTCATCGACGCTGTCGCACTGCACGGCGGGACCACCGACCGAGGCGATGCCAGAAAGGAACACGTTCATGTCCGATCCGAACGTTCCGCAGAACCCCGAGCAGGTTCCGTCGGCGTCCCAGCCCCCGGTGCCTCCTGTACCGCCCGAGCAGCCTCCTGTGCCGCCTGAGCAGCCGCCGGTTCCTCCGCAGACTCCTCCGGCGCCTCCGCAGCCCCCGGTTCCGCCGCAGCCACCGGTACCTCCGGTGCCCCAGCCGCCGCAGTACGGCGCACCGCAGCAGCCCGCCGCGTACGGGCCGCCACAGCCTTCCGTTCCTCCGCCGGCGCCGCAGTCTCCTTATGGCGCGCCGCAGCAGCCTTACGGCGCCCAGCCGCAGCCGCCGTATGGCGCACCCCAGCAGCCGTATGGCGCGCCGCAGCAACCGTATGGCGCACCGCAGCAGCCCTACGCCGCGCCGCAGTCTCCCTACGGTGCACCGCAGCAGCAGTACGGACAGCCGGTCTACGGCGCCCCGCAGTACGGCCAGCCGTACGCGCCCGTCGCGCCGAAGTCGCCGGTGCTGAGCATCCTCGCCCTGATCGGCGGCATCCTCTCGGTCGTCTCGCTCGGCTGGGGCGTGCTGTTCGGCATCGCCGCCATCATCCTGGGCTTCCTCGCCAAGAGCCGTGAGCCTCAGGCCAAGGGAATGTGGTTGACCGGCATCATCCTCGGCTTCGTCTCGGTCGGGCTGATCCTGCTCTGGATCTTCTTCATCGTCCTCGGCATCATCGCCTCGGCGAGCGTGAACTACGGCACGTACTGAACCCGCGAGCTGATTCCGCGAGGAGTCAGCAGCGTTCGACGAGCAGCGCCGCGTGGCGTGCGCCGATGCGTGTGAGCACCAGCGTCGCCGATCGGTCGCCCTTCAGCCGCAGTCGGGTTCGGAGGGCGGCCGGGTCGACATCCGCACCGCGCTTCTTGATCTCGAGCGTGCCGATGCGGCGCTTCGCCAGTGCGGCGCGCAGCTCGGACTCCTTGTAGGGAAGCTCCTCCAGCACGCGGAAGGCGGTCGCGAACGGTGTCGGCGTGAGGTCGTCGGCCGTGAGGTAGGCGATGTCGTGGCGCAGCATCCGTGCGTCGAGTCGCCGTGCGAGGTCGCCGATCAGGCGGGCGCGGATGACGGAGCCATCGGGCTCATAGAGGTAGGCACCGAGGTCGCCGGCGGGTTCGTCGACCGCGTCATCCGAGCCGGTGAGCTCGGCGGCGCCATCGTGCCCGATCACGAGCGCGGAGCGGCGGATGCCCTTGCGCGCCAGCGCTCCCGTCCAGACGCCGACTTCGACCACCTGGCCGTCGACCGAGATCCACTGCGCCTCGGCGTCGCGCGGCAGGAGGGACCGGTCGATGCCCGGGCCGAGCTTGACGCCGATGGGAAGGCGATCGGCGAGCCCGAAGACGAAGTCGAGGCCGGGGGACCACTCGGCGGGATCCGCGAGGCGTCTCGTGCCGGAGTGGCCGGCCGTACGTCGCGCGGGATCGAGATACGCGGCATCCTGACCGGCGAGGTCGACGTCTTCGGCGCGCGCGTTCAGCACGGTCGTGCCGGGAAAGGGCGCGAGGTTGTAGCTCGCGATCGCCGCGGTCACCTCGTCGGCGTCGACGGCCGTCACCTGCAGTTCGAGCGCCGCCATGGCCATCGCGTCGCCACCGATGCCGCAGCCCAGATCGGCGACGCGGGTGAAGCCCGCTTGGGCGAACCGTGCCGCGTGCCGTGCGGCGACGGAGAGCCTCGTCGCCTGCTCGAGCCCCGCCTCGGTGAACAGCATGCGCGAGGCGAACGGGCCGAACTTGGCGGCCGCCTTGCCGCGAAGCTTCGACTGCGTGAGCACGGTCGCGACGAGCGAAGCGGGATGCCCCTGCTTGCGCAACGCGCTCACCGTGCGCACCACGTCTGCCGTGCTCTCGTACGGAGGAAGGGAGTCGAGCAGGGCGAGCCCCTCTGGGCTCAGCAGCTCGACCAGTTCCGCACGTTCCACTGCGCCAACCTATCGCGCGGCCCTGCGGGTGGCACTCACGTTGCGAGAGTGCCAACCGTGCGCCTACACTCTCATTAGCACTCTCACTGTCAGTGTGCTAACCACGTCTTCAGTACAAAGTACAGAAAGAGGTCAACCGTGTCGGTCTCCATCAAGCCGCTCGAGGATCGCATCGTTATCAAGCAGGTCGAGGCTGAGCAGACCACTGCGTCGGGTCTTGTCATCCCCGACACCGCCAAGGAGAAGCCGCAGGAGGGCGAGGTCATCGCTGTCGGCCCCGGCCGCATCGACGACAACGGCAACCGCGTGCCGCTCGACGTGAACGTCGGCGACAAGGTTCTCTACTCGAAGTACGGCGGAACCGAGGTCAAGTTCGGCGGCGACGAGTTCCTCGTGCTGTCGGCCCGCGACGTGCTGGCGGTCATCGAGCGCTGACGCTTGCGAGCGCGTCTGACGCGCACACTGCTTCGAATAGGTCCGTATGTCCGTGCATCCGTACCTCTTCTACGTCCCGCTCATCCGCAGCGCTCGTCCCGCCCGACTACAGCGCCACTTGCGCTCTATAGCGCCAGCTGGAGTGGCGCAGTAGAGCGCAATTGGCGCTGTCAGGTGGCGCTGCCAGCGAGTCGGTCTCGATCGGCGGAGCAACGGGGCCCCGGGTGAATACCGAATACGATGAGCCGGTGTCCTCTGCCTCCACGCCCGTGACGAACGACTCGTCGAGTGAGCCGCTCAGCTCGCGCGGACTCGGCTTCGGCATCGCCGCCTACGTGCTCTGGGGCTTCCTGCCGATCTACTTCATCGCCTTGGAGCCGGCCGGGCCGTTCGAGATCGTCGCATGGCGGGTGATCTTCTCGCTGGTGTTCTGCGCCATCGCTCTCGCGGTGACGCGTGCGTGGCGCGTATTCGGCGCCATCCTGCGACGGCCGCGCATCGTGCTCATCATGGGCGTCGCGGGCGTGCTCATCTACATCAACTGGCAGACCTACGTCTACGCCGCGCTGTCCGGCCAGGTGGTCGAGGCATCCCTCGGGTACTTCATCAACCCGATCGTCACGATCTTCCTCGGAGTGATCATCCTGCGGGAGCGCCTGCGTCTGATCCAGTGGATCGCCATCGGCATCTCGATCATCGCCGTCGTGGTGCTCACGGTCGGCTACGGCCAGCTGCCGTGGATCGCGCTGGTGCTCGCGTTCTCGTTCGGCTTCTACGGCCTGGTCAAGAAGCAGGTCGGAAAGGACGTGGATGCCGTCAGCGGGCTCACCCTCGAGACCGCATGGCTCACCCCGGTCGCCGTCATCCAGCTGATC
>JBQCJQ010000599.1:0-2943 GCA_051952615.1 Humibacter sp. | reverse complement strand
CCTGGCGGGAGACGTATTCCGGGATCGTCGACGAACGCTTTTTCTCCGAGGATGCGTTCGACCGTCGCAAGAGCATGTGGAGCCGCTATCTGTCGTCGCCGTTGCGCACGGGCAGCCTTGTCGTGGCGGAGCGCGGGGGAGAGATCGTGGGATTCGCCAACGCTGGGCCGGCAGTCGGCCCGGATGCTGAGCACGGGTTCACTCCCGTGCGACCGGAACATCTGTTCTCCATCTATGTTCTGTCGGCAGCGCAGCGGGGAGGACTCGGACACAGGATGCTCGACGCGGTCCTCGAGGATCGGCCGGCGCAGTTGTGGGTGCTGCGCGGAAATGCTCAGGCGATCGGGTTCTACGAGCGAAACGGGTTCAGGGCGGACGGCGTCGAGTTCGCCGATCCCGCGGATCCCGGGCTCGTCGAGATTCGGATGGTGCGCTAATGCTGCACCATGTCCGCGACAAGTCGTTCAGCGCAGCCGTTCCGGTTCAGCTGTAAGCGGCCGTGACCGTCCGCGTGTGAATCGTCGCAAAATGAAGGTATTGTAGGTACGAAACGGAGGAGGCTGCAGTGTCCACGACAATCACCAGCCGCGACTTCAACCACGATGTCAGCGCCGCCAAACGCGCGGCCGAGCAGGGGCCCGTCGTGATCACCGACCATGGGCGGCGTTCCCATGTGCTGCTGACGGCGGCGGAGTATGACCGGCTCACAGGAGCGGGCGAACTCGTCGGCGACCGTCTCAGGATGCGTGGGGGAGAGCACATCGATCTCCCTCTGCCCGACCGCTCAGCGGAGCAGCTCCGGATACCCGAACTGTGAGGTATCTGCTCGACACCAACGCGATCAGCGACGCTCGTCGCGGAACTTCGCCTGCCCTCGACGTCTGGATCGCCGCGCAGCCCGTCGCAGACCTCGCGATCAGCGTCATCACCCTCCTCGAGCTCGATGTCGGCGTGCGACGCAAGGAGCGGCAGGATCCAGCGGGAGGGGCCAGTCTGCGCCGCTGGCTCGACGAGGCGGTGCGTCCGATGTTCCAGGATCGAGTGCTTCCGGTCGACCAAGCGGTCGCCCTCGCCGCATCGCCCATGAACGTGCCGGATCCACTGCCGGCACTCGACGGGCTTATCGCTGCGACCGCACTCGTGCACGGTCTCACCCTCGTCTCCCGGAACCGACGCGACATGGAGCGCACCGGAGTAGCTCTTCTCAGCCCATGGGAAGACTGACTGCCCGGCTCGACGTGCGACTGGCTCGCGACGATGAGCTAGAGCGCACGTTTCGACTGCGTTGGCTCTGGGCAGTGGAGGTGGGCGACGTCCCGGAGGATTCCGAGTCGGAGTTCGGCAGGAAAGGGGCAGAGTGGGCGCGAGCACACGCGACGACTCACCTTCCGCATGTCGCGATCGACTCGGACGACGGGATCATCGGGATGGCGTGGCTGGCGCTCAGTCCACGAGTCGCCACGACCCGAGACCTGGATCGCTGGTCCGGAGACCTGCAGTCTTGCTATGTGCTTCCGGAACACCGTGGTGCCGGCATAGGCGGAGCGCTTGTACGAGCCGTGTTCGACACCGCGCGTGATCGCGGCGTCGAACATGTCACGGTCCATGCCTCCGCTGCCTCGGTGGGCATGTACCAGCGCAATGGCTTCCGTGCGAGCGACCGGTTGTTGTGGGCGGACGTCGCGATCGAGGAAGGCTAGACACGCGTCGCTTGCGATCGAAGGCGCGGTCAGCTTGCCAGGTGCCTGAGCGCCGCGCGGGCCCGGGTGCCTATCGCGTCGCCCTGTTCGCGGGCGGCATCCGCGAGCACCGACGCATGTGCCGGATCGATGTCACCTCCGGAAAGTCGCCACGCTGCGAAGACCAGTGGTCGTGCGCGGACTAAGCCGGGCAGGCGTTCGAGTTCGATGTCCTCCAGGGAGACCCGGCGGTGGTACCCGGCAAGCACCAGGTCGGCCCTGGCCGGGTTCTTCATCGTCTCCGCCCACAGTAGGAAGGCGAGCGGCCAGGCGCGCGGTCCACGTCCGGCTCCCGCCCAGTCGACGAGGACCATCTCGGGATCGGCGGTCGCGACCACGTTGGCCAGCACGAAGTCGGGGTGGATGACGCCTTCGGGCAGGCCGTCGCCATCGTCGGCGTCATCCAATGCTTTTCGAACTCTGTCGAGATGCATGAGTGAGGGGCCGGATGACACAGCAGCCAATTCCGTCAGGATGGTTCGCGCGACGAAGAGTTCCTCTCGAGGGTGGCCCTCGGCGAGGTGATGCCACGCTCCGCCGGGTCGTGTCGGTGCATTGGGAAGGGAGCCGAGAGCGCTCAGCATGCCGAGCAGCTCGCCGAGTCTTCGCAGGCCCCCGGCCGAGCGGATGGCGTCGCGGCGCTGCATGCGCGGTACGGCGTCGACATACTCGGTGACAAGCACGGGACATCCATCGACGTGCGAGACCGGCAACGCGGACGCGAGCCGTTCGGCGGGGAAGTCGACCTCTGCGAGCCATCGCAGGATCGTCGCGTCTCTGTGAACCGCCTCGATCGGGCGCGAGGATGGGAACACGCGCATCACCCAGTCGGGATGTTCGGCGCGTCCGATACGGAACACGCCCTGGTCGAGCTCGTCGACGCTGGTGACGCCGGCGTCGAGGACACGGTCGAGGTGATCCAGCAGCGCGGACGGATGGGGGAGTTCCGGGCCTTCGCGCGATGCCGCCGTGCTCACGCGGGAAGCCTATTCCGGGCGGCTATGAGTGCGGTGTCGTCGTCAGTTGATGATCTCGCCTCGCTCGTCCTGACGGAGAGCCGCCAAGCGATCGCGCCAGGTTTGGTGGGTTTCGGGCGTCTGGCGGGTCCAGTCGTCGACCTCGCCGACGACGAGAAGCGGCTCGCTGCTGCGATAGGACCGGGTGGGATTGCCGGGGAACTTCTTGTCGGTCACGTTCGGGTCGT
>JBQCJQ010000598.1:0-2259 GCA_051952615.1 Humibacter sp. | reverse complement strand
GTCCAGATCGCGGATCGCGCGGGTCTTACACGACGAACGTTCTCGCGCTACTTCGCCGACAAGCGGGATGTGCTCTTCGCCGGCGAGGATCAGCTGCCGAGTGCCCTGGCGGGTGCGCTGCGGCGTGTTCCTGCCGAGACGCCGCCCTTCGAGGCGATGCTGCAGGCGTTTGCCGACCTTGCAGGCGTGCTCAGCGAGCGGATCGCCGAACACGCGCAGGAGCGCCGCACGATCATCGCAAGCAGCCCTGAGCTGCAGGAGCGCAGTCATGCCAAATTCGCCGCCGTCGCCGACGCACTCGCAGCGGGTTTGCGCGAGCGCGGCGTCGACGAACCCACGTCCAGCTTGCTCGCGGACGTGGGTGTCGCGATCTTTCGCAGCGGATTCGCTCAATGGGTGAATGCTCCCACCGAAAGCGACCTCGCAAGGTGCATCCGTCAGGCCGGCGAACGGCTGACCTGGACCCCGGAACGAGCTGGCTGAGCGGAGCGCGCCAGCATGCCGCTGGTGGCGGAACAGCGTGCAAGTCCCCCACCGTGGCGGTGTCCGGTGCACGACTTCCCCGAAATTTCAGATTTCCGTGACGACGATGTATTCCGCCACCGGTCATCCGTCCTGCACAATGTGGTTCGACACATCGGCAGGGACAGCACCGGGGGGAAGCCGTCATGCGAGCTAGGAAGAGCCGTCGCCTGTTCGCGGGTGGCAAACGCCGGATCGTCGCGTCGGCGGCCATCGTCGTCATCGCCCTCGGCGCGCCGCTCTTCTCCGAAGCCAGCGGCGCGTTCGCTTCCCCCGTGAGCACCGTGCATTCCGAGACGGGTCCGGAGGACGGCCACTACTGCGACGAATGCCAGCCGCCACTGGAATACAACGGCGGCCCGACCATGGACACGCAGTCCACCGATGGGGTCGTGATCACACCGATCTTCTGGGCTCCGCCGGCGGCCGATCCGTTCCCCGACGGCTATGTCGACGGGCTGGATCGCTACGTGAACGACGTCGCCGCGGCGAGCGGTCAACCCGACAACGTCTACTCGGTGACCACCGAGTACTACATGAAGTCTCATGGGGCATCCACTCCCCTGCAGTACCGGATCAGTGCCACCGACCCGATCACGGACACCGCAGCATTCCCGGACAACGGATGCACCCCCGACGACGACACGACCCCGATCTGCATCACGGATGACCAGCTGCGCGCTGAACTCTCGCGTGTCATCCAGGAGAACGGCCTACCGACCGGACTCGGCCACTTCTACCCCGTCTTCCTGCCGCCGGGCGTGGAGGCGCAGGACCGCGACAAGACCACCTCGGGCTCATCGTTCTGCGGATACCACCGCATGTTCGGGGATGCCCCGAACCAGGTCGTCTATGGGAACGAGCCGTTCGAAGCGTCGAACTGCGACGGCGGCCAGGCGCCCAACGGCAGTCTCGCGCTCGATGGCGCGATCAGCACGCTCAGCCATGAGCTCAGCGAATCGCTGACCGACCCGGACTCGGACTCGAGCGCATGGCTTGACCACACGAGCCACGAAATCGGAGACATCTGCGCCGACGACTACGGCACCGCGTTGGGCTCGGTCGATCCGGCGCATCCCTTCACCACGGAATACAACCAGGTGATCAACGGCGACAAGTACTACACGCAGACCGAGTTCAGCAATTCATCCTTCTCCCACTACGGCGTGGGATTCGGCTGTGCACAGAGCGAGCAGCAGGCGACGACCGACCCGTCCAAGGCGCCGAAGGACATCGCCGAGGTGTTCTCGGACATCACCCCCAACACCACCTCCAAGGGAGATGAGAAGGCCAAACTTCAGGCGACCGTCTACGATCGCGCCGGTGATCCGGTGAGCGGAGACGCCGTGACCTTCACTGCCTACGTCGTGTCAGGTGACGGGAGCTGCGGAGACTTCAGCCAGTCCTCCGCCACGACCGACGACCAGGGCGGAGTGACCACCACCTACACCGGCACGAAGGATGCCGTGACTTGCGCATTGGTCGCGCACGAAGCACGTGGCGGGCATTCGGGCACGAGTCGCATCTATCAGGGCAAGGCCGCCGACACGGCACCCCAGGCCAGCGCGACGTTCCCGGACACGCTCGAGACGGGTGGTGATGCCCGCACGTTCACCACGACGTTCACGAATGGCACCCACGACAGCATCCCGAGTTCGCAGATCGAGTTCGACATCTATCCCGCGGACAAGGCGACGGTGGCCGTCGACCACTCCGACCTCCACCTCTCGTACAGCA
>JBQCJQ010000597.1:0-5198 GCA_051952615.1 Humibacter sp. | reverse complement strand
GCGACTCCGGGCAGACCATCGGAGGGGTCGCCTCGCAGGGCAGCGAACGCCGCGTACTGGTGGGGCGAGATGCCGTACTTGGCCTGAACGACGTCATCCGTCACGAGCTCGAGCTTGCTCATGCCGCGAGCGGTATAGACGATGCGCACCCCGTTCGCGTCATCCACGAGCTGGAAGAGGTCGCGGTCACCGGTGATGACGTCGACCGCCTTCGCTGAGCGCCTGGCAAGGCATCCGATCACGTCGTCTGCCTCTGCCTGCTCCGCTCCGACGACCGGGATGCCCAGCGCACCCAACAGCTCGCGGATGACCGGCACCTGCACGACCAGTCCGGCGGGCGTCTCCTCGACATCCACACCGCCGGGCACCGCCCGCTCGACGCGGTGCTGCTTGTACGTCGGGATCAGGTCGACCCGCCAGCGGGGACGCCAGTCGTCGTCCCAGCACGCGACGAGATCGGTCGGCTCGAAGTCGGTGACCAGCCTGGCGATGATGTCGAGGAGTCCGCGAACGCCGTTGATCGGCATCCCGTCGGGCGAGGTGACGCTCTCGGGAACGCCGTAGAACGCACGGAAGTACAAGGAAGCGGTGTCGAGCAGCATCAGTCGGCCGGCCATGCTGACGATCCTCGCACTACCCGCCGTCGCTCGCCTCCCGCGGCTCGTCTGCAACGGCTCGCCTGCCACCTGCAATGGCTCGCCCCCGCCTGCAGACCCCGGCCGATGGGCACGTGTGCACAGGTGTTGCTGTGTTTGAGTATCATTATCAATAAGCGTCGGCGGAACGTCGGCGCCCCACACAACCCCCCGACGCTCACCCGAGCTAGACAGGCACCAACATGAAGCGCTCCGTCCTCGTCCTTCCCGTCGTGGCAGCAGCGGCCGCACTCGCGCTCGCGGGATGTTCCGCAGCAGGCACCGAATCCGCGTCATCCCACAGCACATCCGGCCCGATCGCGGTCGTCGCGTCCACCAATGTGTGGGGCGACATCGCCAAGGACATCGGCGGCGACCGCGTCGCGGTCACCTCGATCATCGACGACCCCACCAAGGACCCTCACGACTATCAGGCGAGCGCCCGCAACCAACTGGCCATCTCCCAAGCGCAGCTCGTCGTCACGAACGGCGGGGGCTACGACGACTTCGTCACCACCATGATCAAGTCCGCAGGCACGTCGCCGACCGAGCTGAACGCGGCCACGATCTCCGGTTACGACCAGAACCCGTCGACCGGCAGCTTCAACGAGCACCTCTGGTACGACTTCCCCACCGTCGACAAAGTGGCTCAGACGCTTGCCGCCGCGTACTCCAAGGCGCGTCCGGCAGATGCCGCGACGTTCCAGGCGAACGAGAAGAAGTTCGAGGCATCCGTCGCGAAGCTCGCCGCAACCGAGGCGCAGCTGAAGCAGAAGTACGCGGGCAAGGGAGCGGCCATCACCGAGCCGGTGCCGCTCTACATGCTGAACGCCATCGGGCTCGTCAACAAGACGCCGCAGAAGTTCAGCGAGGCGATCGAGAACGGCACGGATGTCGCACCCGCGCTCCTCGAGCAGACGCTCGGGCTCTTCTCATCGCACGCCGTCGCGCTGCTCGCCTACAACGAGCAGACCACCGGCCCGCAGACCCAGCAGGTGCTGACCGCCGCGAAGTCGGATGGCGTGCCGGTCGTGCCCGTCACTGAGACCCTTCCGAGCGGCAAGACCTACCTGACCTGGATGGCCGCGAACCTCGACAACATCGGGGCTGCGCTCGCGAAGTCCCAGTGAGCCTTGTGGTGAGGCTGGTGCAGAGATGACCGTGACGGGAACGCGAGAGCGCCGAGGTGGCGTAGGGTCCGAAGTCGTGACGACATCCACGCAGTCGGCGGCCGAGACGACCTCG
Source organism: Humibacter sp. (assembly GCA_051952615.1). Lineage (GTDB taxonomy): Bacteria > Actinomycetota > Actinomycetes > Actinomycetales > Microbacteriaceae > Humibacter. The sequence continues at coordinate 3,318 of JBQCJQ010000597.1, read as the reverse complement.
GCGGCCGAGACGTCCGAGGTCGCAGACTCCGGCGCGCGCTCCGCGTCCCTTGAGACGGTGCTGCGCCTACGTGATGCGACGCTCGGCTTCGCGAACCGGCCGCTCTGGTCAGGGCTCGACCTCGACGTGCACGCCGGCGAGTTCATTGCCGTGCTCGGCGCGAACGGATCGGGCAAGACCAGCCTTCTCAAGGTCATCCTCGGGCAGCAGCGGCTGCTTTCGGGCTCGCTCGAGTTCGCGGGCGGGCCGGTGACACGCGGCAACCGGCGCATCGGGTACATCCCGCAGCAGAAGCTCGCGGATGAGGACACCCCGCTGCGTGCCCGCGACCTCGTGGGTCTCGGGCTGGATGGACACCGGTGGGGCATCCCGTGGCCGTCGACGAAGCGGCGGCAGCGCATCGACGGCCTGCTCGACGCCGTCGGCGCCACGCCGTACGCGAACGTTCCGATCGCGACGCTCTCCGGCGGTGAGCAGCAGCGGCTGCGCGTCGGCCAGGCACTCGCGGGAGACCCTCGCCTGCTGCTCTGCGACGAGCCGCTGCTGTCCCTCGACCTCGCGCACCAGCGTGCGGTCAGCGAGCTCATCGACCGTCACCGCCGCGAACGCCAACTCGGCGTGCTGTTCGTGACGCACGACGTGAACCCCGTGCTCGACCTCGTCGACCGTGTTCTGTACCTCGCCGGCGGACGGTTCCGCATCGGCACCCCCGACCAGGTGCTGCGCAGCGAGGTGCTGAGCGAGCTCTACGGCTCCCCCGTCGACGTCATCCGCACCCGCGGCCGCATCGTGGTCGTCGGCACCTCGGATGCCCCAGGAGCACATCCCGACGGGTCGCACGCCCACCACGACGAGCAGCACGACCCGGGTCACGACGCGGAAAAGGAGGAGCCGTGAACACCGTCGACTGGTGGTCGCAGATCTTCAACTTCACCGACTACGGGCAGCTCCTCGTGCTGTTGCGCAACTCGATCCTGGCCGGCGCCGTGCTCGGCATCGTCGGAGGCCTCATCGGCGTGTTCGTGATGTCGCGCGACATGGCGTTCGCGGTGCACGGCATCAGCGAGCTGTCGTTCGCCGGGGCATCCGCCGGGCTCTTGTTCGGGGTCGGCGTCGTGCAAGGCTCCATCATCGGATCGCTGATCGCAGCCCTGCTCATCGGGCTGCTCGGCTCCCGGGCGCGAGAACGCAACTCGATCACGGCGGTGCTCATGCCGTTCGGACTCGGGTTGGGCATCCTGTGCCTCGCCATCTACCCGGGTCGGTCCGCGAACAAGTTCGGGCTGCTCACCGGCCAGATCGTCGCCATCGACAACCCGCAGGTCGGCGCGCTGCTGGTCATCTCCGCCATCGTGCTCGTCGGGCTCGCGGTCGTGTGGCGTCCGCTGATCTTCGCGAGCGTGGATGCCGACGTCGCCTCGGCCCGCGGCGTTCCGACCCGCGCCCTGTCGATCGTCTTCATGTTGCTGCTCGGCCTTGCCGTCGCCGTGTCGGTGCAGATCGTCGGTGCGCTGCTGGTGCTGTCGGTGCTGGTCACCCCGGCGGCCGCGGCGCTCAAGGTGTCGTCGTCCCCGTTGTGGGTGCCGCTGCTCGGCGTGATCTTCGGAGTGGTGTCGATGGTCGGCGGCATCATGCTGGCGCTCGGCGGAACCGTGCCGATCAGCCCCTACGTCACCACCATCTCGTTCCTCATCTACGTGGTGTGCCGCGTGATCGCGTGGACCCGAAAGCGCCGTGGCATCAGCGGACGAAGGATGCCCGTTCCATCGCTCGCCCCTCAGCACGCACCGGCACCGGTGGAGGTGCCGTGATGAAGAGAAACACCTGGCAGCGCGAGGCGGTGCGTGAGGCACTGTCATCCAACGACGGGTTCGTGAGCGCGCAGAGCTTGCACACCGGGCTCCGCGAGCACGGATCCCCCATCGGACTCGCCACGGTTTACCGCGCGCTCGCGGACCTGGCGTCGGAGGGCGAGGCTGATTCCCTGCAGTCGGAGGGCGAGGCCCTCTACCGTGCGTGCTCCACGGGTCACCATCACCACCTGATCTGCAGGCGATGCGGAACGACGGTGGAGATCGCGGCGGATGACGTCGAGCAGTGGGCCCAGCGCGTGGCATCCGAGCACGGCTTCACGGATGCCCGCCACGTCGTCGACGTCTTCGGCCTCTGTGCTGCGTGCACGGCCGGCGCCTGAGTACAGGGTCTTCCGCGTGAGCGTCCGGTCCTCCGGCTGGGCATCCCCTCCTTAGGCCGGGCATCCCCTCCTCCGCCGGGCCGATTTGAGCCGACGCGGCGTGTCGCGTAGACTGTCTCTTCGTCTGCGCAGACTCCTCTGCGCAGTTCGCGTACACAATCCCCTCTTCTGCGAAAGCGTTGAACGATTGTGCGCGTCGACAAGAGATCTTGGGAGAGGCGTCCGCCTCTCGGTATTGATGGAGGAACCAATGGCAGCAGTGTGCCAGGTGACGGGAGCCGTACCCGGCTTCGGTCACAACATCTCGCACTCGCACCGGCGTACCAAGCGTCGTTTCGACCCGAACGTTCAGAAGAAGACGTACTACGTGCCGTCGCTTCGCCGTAACGTCACCCTGAACGTGAGCGCCAAGGGCATCAAGGTGATCGACGCCCGTGGCATCGAGGCAGTGGTCAAGGACATCCTTGCCCGTGGGGAGAAGATCTGATGGCCAAGCAGCAGGACATCCGCCCGATCATCAAGCTCCGCTCGACGGCAGGAACCGGTTACACCTACGTGACCAAGAAGAACCGCCGCAACGACCCCGACCGTCTCGTGCTCAAGAAGTACGACCCCATTGTGCGCAAGCACGTCGAATTCCGCGAGGAGCGGTAAGCATGGCAAAGAAGAGCAAGATCGCGCGCAACAAGCAGCGCCAGGATGTCGTCGACCGCTACGCCGAGAAGCGCGTGGAGCTGAAGAAGGCCCTGATCAACCCCAACTCCACCGACGAGGAGCGCGAAGCGGCTCGCGTCGGTCTGCAGAAGCTGCCGCGCAACGCGTCGCCGGTGCGTCTGCGCAGCCGCGACGCCGTCGACGGCCGTCCCCGCGGTGTGCTGACCAAGTTCGGCATCTCGCGTGTGCGCTTCCGCGACATGGCTCACCGCGGTGAGCTTCCGGGCATCACGAAGTCGTCCTGGTAGGCCAGGAAGTCATTCGCCTAAAGGGCGTCGTCCGCTGGACGGCGCCCTTTTCGCATCCTCGGTCCCGCTCGCGCCCCGCTCCACCTCGCACCACCACCCTCCCGCCGAGCCACCACCTTGTTCGCGCGGCTTCGGTGGTGGTTCGGCGGTAAAGGGGTGGCT
>JBQCJQ010000596.1:0-4989 GCA_051952615.1 Humibacter sp. | reverse complement strand
CCAGGATCGAGATGTTCTCGGGGGCGTCCTCCGAGTTCGCGTACAGCGCCTTCGCCGCCGCGATGTTCACCGGGGTGAACGCGCCGGCCTTGGCGATGATCTGACCGCCCTCCTCGCTCGCGAGGTATTCGAGCAGCTTGAAGGCGGCATCCTGCTTGTCGGACTTCTTCGGAATCCCGAACACGACGACGCTCGCCTCGGTCGCCTGGTCGGCGGAGCCCGCCGGGGGCGCGGCGACGTCCCAGTCGAAGCTCTTGATGTTGTCGCGGAAGTAGGGGATGGAGCCGGCACGAGCGAAGAGCAGACCGACCTTGCCCTCGGTGAAGAGTTGGACGTTGGCGTTCGGCTGCAGCAGATCCGCCCAGCGGGCCTGCACGCCCTCCTTGCAGGTGAGGTCGGCCGCCCACTGGATGGCCTCGGCACCTTCGGGATCGGCGAGTGTGAAGCCGGTGCCGTCCTTACTCCAGATTCCGGTCGGGCTGCCGTTGTTGTGCGAGAACGTCTGCTCGTAGTTCGTGTCGGGCGTGACGAGTGCTCCGTACGTCTTGCTGCCGTCCGAGACCTTCTTGGCGTCCGCGAGGAAGTCGTCCCAGGTCCAGTTCTCGGCGGTCCATTCCTTGGGGGGAAGCGGCACGCCCGCCTTCTCGAGCAGGTCCTTGTTGTAGAAGACCATCGCCGGCTGGTAACCGATCTGCCAGGAGGTGAGCGAGCCGTCGTCCTGGAGACCGAAGTTGAACACCTCGGGGGCGTAGTCAGCCTCCACGTCGATGCCCGCCTTCTTGACGTAGCCCGACAGGTCCTGCAGCGTGCCGTTCTGGGTGAACTGCTGCACATAGTCGTCGTTGATGCGGAACACGTCTGGCGGGTTCGAGCCGCCGAGCGAGGTCCTGATCTTCGCGTCGTAGGCGTTGCCGGTGACGGTCGGCTGGATGTCGACCTTGATGCTCGGGTTCTCCTCCTCGAACTTCGCGATCGCGTCGCCGAGGGGTGTCCCCTCGGTCTGCTCCCAGTTGAGGAACGAGATGGTGGTCTGCTCGTCGTTGTTGCTTCCGCCGCCTACGCCGCTTCCGCCTGAGCAACCGGCCAGCGTCAGAGCCAGCACACTTGCGACCCCGAGTGCGAGTCCGGTGATCTTCCTGCTGTGAGCCATTAATCACTCCTTCGTGAGATTGGAATGCTCATACAGACAATCTAGAGACGAGCGGAAAGCAGCGTCAAGCGGTTAGTCCAGAATGTGGATTAATCGTGACCGAACCGTTGCTGAATGCGATTGCCGCCGGTTCACAGCAGACCGATAGGGTGTGCGAGGCTCGCGACTCGACTCGGCGGGCGAACCGAAGGTCCACCGTTCACTGGTGGGGGGAAAGGGAAACTGTGAAGACCAGCAACAGAATCGTCACGATCGCCGCGGCCGCGGTGCTCGCAGGCACCATGCTCAGCGGCTGCAGCGCGGCCGCGGGGCTCAGCAAGGCCGCCGGATGCCTCGAGCTCGCCAAGGCGGCCAGCACCCTGAGCACGACGGCGAACGACGCGCTGTCGAGTGCGACCAGCGACCCGGCCGCTGCCGCCGACAAGCTCGCCGGCGGCGCCGACAAGTTCGACGCGACCGTGAAGAAGATCACCGACGCCGACGTGAAGGCGAAGGCCCAGGCCATGTCCGACGCCTACAAGAAGTTCACCACCGACTTCCAGGCGTACGCGAAGGACCCGTCAGGCTCCGACCCGAGCGCGCTTTCCAGCGACGCGACCGCCCTCTCGACCGCTGCGTCGGACGTGAGCTCGGTCTGCAACACCAAGTAGAACGAGGGACGCGGCGCCCCGTGCGCCGCTTCATGCGCAGGGCCCCGACGGACCAGCTCCGTCGGGGCCCTGCGCGCCCTCCGCGTTTCAGCCGTACACCCGCGTCGGGTAGGGTCTAAACGAGACAATTTATCTTGATGTCGAGTTATTTTCCGCACAGATTTCCCCTGAAGAGGAGCGCGCAGACCACGATGGCGAAAATCATCTACACCCACACCGACGAGGCGCCGCTGCTGGCGACCTACTCCTTTCTTCCCATCGTCTCCGCCTTCGCCGAGAAGGCGGGCATCGAGTTCGAGACCAGGGACATCTCGGTCGCCGGACGCATCCTCGCCCAGTTCGATCTGGCGGATGACGCCCTGTCCGAGCTCGGCGAGCTGACCGCCTCCCCCGAGGCCAACATCGTCAAGCTGCCGAACATCTCCGCCTCCATCCCGCAGCTCAAGGCCGCGATCAAGGAGCTGCAGGAGAAGGGCTACGACGTGCCGGACTACCCCGACTCCCCCGCGAACGACGACGAGGCGGCCATCCGCGCCAAGTACTTCAAGGCGATCGGCTCCGTCGTGAATCCCGTGCTGCGCCAGGGCAACTCCGACCGCCGGGCTCCCCAGTCGGTGAAGGCGTACGCCAAGAAGCACCCGCACACCAACAAGCCGTTCGGCGAGGGCTCGAAGACCTCGGTCGCCACGATGGGCGAGCACGACTTCAAGAGCAACGAGAAGTCGATCACCATCCCTGCCGACGACACGCTCACGATCGTGCTCGAGACCGCGGACCGCGAGCAGAACGTGCTGCTGGAGTGGCTGCCCGTGCTCGCAGGCGAGGTCATCGACGCGACCGTGCTGTCGGCATCCCACCTCGACGCGTTCCTCGCCAACGCGATGGCCCGCGCACAGGCAGAGGACGTGCTGTTCTCCGTGCACCTCAAGGCGACCATGATGAAGGTCTCCGATCCGATCATCTTCGGCCACGTCGTGCGCGCCTATTTCAAGGACGTCTTCGCGAAGTACGGCGACGACCTCGCTGCTGCGGGCCTGTCGGCCAACGACGGCCTGGGCGCCATCCTCGCCGGACTCGACGCGCTGCCGAACGGCGCAGAGATCCGCGAGGCGATCGACATCGCACTGGCCGCCGGACCCCGCCTGTCGTACGTCAACTCCGACAAGGGCATCACCAACCTGCACGTGCCGTCCGATGTCATCATCGACGCGTCGATGCCCGCGCTCATCCGCAACGGAGGCAAGCTCTGGGACGGCGAGGGGCGTGAGGACGACACCCTCGCCGTCATCCCCGACTCCTCGTACGCCGGCGTGTACGCCACCACCGTCGAGGACGTGAAGAAGAACGGACCGCTGAACCCGGCGACGATCGGCTCCGTGTCGAACGTCGGCCTGATGGCCCAGGCGGCCGAAGAGTACGGCTCGCACAACAAGACGTTCGAGATTCCGGTCGCCGGCACCGTGAAGGTGCTGAACAAGGCAGGCGAAGTGCTGCTGCAGCACGAGGTCGAGCCCGGCGACATCTGGCGCGCGTGCCAGACCAAGGACATCCCGATCCGCGACTGGGTCAAGCTGGCCGTGAGCCGCGCCCGCGCGACCGGCTCGCCCGCGGTGTTCTGGCTCGACGAGACGCGCGCCCACGACGCGCAGCTCATCGCGAAGGTGCGCGCCTACCTGGCCGACACCGAGCTGGTCGGCGACACCACGGGCCTCACGATCGAGATCCTCGCCCCCGAGCTCGCCACCGCGTACTCGCTGGAGCGGATGCGCAAGGGTGAGGACACCATCTCGGTGACCGGCAACGTGCTTCGCGACTACAACACCGACCTGTTCCCGATCCTGGAACTGGGCACCTCCGCGAAGATGCTCTCGGTCGTGCCGCTGATCGCTGGCGGCGGACTCTTCGAGACCGGCGCGGGCGGCTCCGCTCCCAAGCACGTGCAGCAGCTCGTTCAGGAGAACTACCTGCGGTGGGACTCTCTCGGCGAGTTCTTCGCCCTCGTGCCGTCGTTCGAGAAGTACGCCGACTTCGCCGGGGTTCCCGCCGCCAAGGTGCTCGCCGACGCCCTCGACAGGGCGACCGCCACGTTCCTCGACGAGGACCGCAGCCCTGGCCGCAAGCTGGGCACGATCGACAACCGCGGGTCGCACTTCTACCTCGCCCTGTACTGGGCGCAGGAGCTGGCGAAGCAGACGGAGGACGCCGAGCTCGCCGCCGCCTTCACGAAGCTGGCGGAGACGCTGACGGCGAACGAGGAGACCATCGTCTCCGAACTGCTCGCCGTGCAGGGCCAGCCGGCCGACATCGGCGGCTACTACCTGCCCGACCCTGCGAAGGCGAGCGCCGTGATGCGCCCGTCGGCGACGTTCAACGAGGCCCTCGCCGCACTGTAGCGCTCCGCCACCCACCTATCCCTGACAGCGCCACGTGCGCTCTCTTGCGCCACTTCGGCTGGCGCGGTAGAGCGCACGTGGCGCTGTTGTCGACAGCCGACGAACATCTGATCGTTCGTCTATGGATCACGCCGAGACGGTGGACCGCTCGTTCGCGCGCCGGTACTCTGAATCCATGGCTGAGCTCCGACTCGAGGAACTGTCCGCTTCGAACATTTCCGCGGCGAACGCATTGACGTTGAAGCCCGGCCAAGAGCAGTTCATCACCCCCGTGTCCTACTCCGCCGCTGCCGCGGTGAACGACCCCAACACGACGTGGCAGCGCGTCGTCGTCGACGGCACCGAGGTGGTCGGCTTCATCATGGGCAGCTTCGACCCCGATGCCGACGACGAGTTCCGCTCCATCCTCTGGCGCATCAACGTCGACGCGGATGACCAGGGTCGCGGCGTCGGCAGCTTCGCCGTCGACGCACTCGCGGACGAGGCACGCAAGCGCGGCCTCGACAAGCTCTACGTCATCTGGGAGCTCGGCGAGCTGGGGCCCCAGGAGTTCTTCCTTCGTGCCGGATTCACCGCCGTCGGCGAGACGCAGTACGGCGAGGTCATCGGCGCGATGGACCTGTAAGACACCCGGATGCCGGGGCCGGCGGAGTCGTTCGTCGACGCTGTTCTCGAGGTGGTGGCCGACATCCCACCCGGCCGGGTCATGACCTACGGCCAGATCGCGGCGGTGCTCGGCTCGCGCGGTGCACGGGTGGTCGGCCAGGTGATGGCGCTGTACGGGTCGGACGTTCCC
>JBQCJQ010000595.1:0-3098 GCA_051952615.1 Humibacter sp. | reverse complement strand
GTGCGCACGGCACCACCGACCCAAGGGAGCAACTATGGGAAAGCTCGACGGCAAGGTCGCGGTCATCACGGGCGCTACCGACGGCATGGCGCTGGCCGGCGCGAAGCTGTTCGTTCGCGAGGGGGCGCACGTCTTCATCACGGGCCGTCGCCAGAACGCCCTGGACGATGCGGTGCGGCAGATCGGCCACAACGTCACCGGCGTGCAGGGCGACGCCGCCGACCTGGATGACCTGGACCGACTGTACGAGACCGTTAAGCGGGAGAAGGGCAGCCTCGATGTGCTGTGGGCCAGCGCCGGCATGGGTGCATCCGCTCCTCTCGGCGAAATCACCGAGGCAGATTTCGACGCGCAGTTCTCGCTCAACGCCCGCGGGACATTGTTCACCGTGCAGAAGGCCCTGCCGCTCTTCAACCACGGCGGCTCGATCTTCATGACCGGCTCGAATGCCTCGCTCGGCGGCTTCGCCGGCTGGAGTGTGTACGCCGGCAGCAAGGCCGTACAGCAAGCGTGGGCGCGCGTCTGGCTCAACGAGCTCAAGGATCGTCGCATCCGCGTCAACGTGCTCACGCCCGGCCAGGTCGCGACCGCCAAGCAGGAGGAAGTCTTCGACGAGGCCACGAAGCACCAGTTCGAGTCGCTGATCCCACGCGGCCAGATGGGTCGCCCCGAGGAGATCGCCACCGCGGCCCTGTTCCTTGCCTCCGACGACTCCAGCTACATCAACGGCATGGAGCTCGTCGCCGACGGCGGCACCACCGCCATCTGAACCACCGACTCACACCGAAAACAGGAGATCACATGAGCAACATCAGCATCATCGGCACCGGCAACATGGCCCGAACCATCGCCGCGCGAGCGCTGGCGGGCGGCAACGCCGTCGAGGTCATGGGCCGCGACCAGTCGAAGGCCGCCGCGCTCGCACAGGCTCTCGGCGATCACGCCACCACCGGAGAATGGGGGGCTGCCCCGTCCGGCGCCATCGTCATCCTTGCCCTGCTGGCGGATGGCGTCGTACCTGTCGTCGCTCAGTACGGCGAGGCGCTCGCAGGCAAGGTCGTGATCGACATCAGCAACCCGTTCAATTCCACGTTCGACGGGCTTGCCCACAGCGAAGCGACGTCGATCGCCCAGGAAGCCGCCAAAGCGGCACCGGCCAGCACCAGCGTGGTGAAGGGGTTCAACACCATCTTTCGACACGTCCTGGAGCACGGGCGGCCCGATGTCTTCATCGCCGGTGACGACGCTCAGGCAAAGGCACGCATAGAAAGGTTCGTCGAGAGCCTCGGGCTGCGTCCGCTGGATGTCGGCGGGCTGAGGATGGCCCATTGGCTGGAGGGCGCCGGGCTGCTCACGATGGGCCTTGCGAGGAACGGGGTCCGGAATCTGGACTTCTCCCTTGGCGTCGACCAGCTTCCCGGCTGACGGGCTCGCGAGTCCGGCCAGCGCGGTATGCAACGGGGTAGAGGCACCCGCCGGCACTGCGTAGGCTCCGGACCATGGTCGACTTGATTACTTCGAAGCAGTTCCATGCAGCGGCCGGAGTCGAGGACTGGCGGGTGCTGTCGACGGGTGCGGCGGCATATTTCGCGACCGGCACGTTCGCGAGGGGTGTCGAGCTCGTCGACAGGATCGGCGCGTTGGCCGAGACTGCGAATCACCACCCCGACGTCGATCTACGCTACTCGGGCGTCATCGTGCGACTGCAGACGCACGAGGTCATGGCACAGGGATGGGTGCTCAGTGAGCGGGACAGCGCACTCGCCGCGCAGATCTCGCAGGTGGCGAGAGAACTTGGCGTCTCCGCCGACCCCTCGAGGGTGCAAATGATGCAGATCGCGATCGATGCGCTCGACATCCGGGCGGTACGTCCGTTCTGGGCAGCGGTGCTCGGGTACGACTTCTTCGGCGAGGAGGATGTGGTTGCGCCGAGCGGCTTCGGCCCGAACGTGTGGTTTCAACAGATGGATGCCCCGAGGCCCCAGCGCAACCGCATCCACGTCGATCTCTACGTGCCAGCCGATCTCGCGTCGGCGCGCATCGATGCGGCGCTGGCCGCGGGAGGCACCGTCGTGCGCGACAACGGCCCGGACTGGTGGACGCTCGCAGACCCCGAAGGCAACGAGGTCGACGTCGCGCCCTGGCCGGATACCTTCGCCGGCTGGTGAGCCCGACCAGATGGAAGCGTGCACGTTCTGGAGCGCCTGACGAAGAGACGTATGCGGCAGGTTGCTGGGCCGGCATCCCGCGCGGGCCGGCGCGTGTTTGCTGTCTGCTCGGCGCTGCTGGTGCTGCTGCTCACGGCGTGCAGCGGCAGCGGCAGCGGTACCCCGACGCCCCCGGTGCAGGTCAGTTCGACGGCGTCGGCCTCATCGTCGGGCATCCCGAGCGCGAACGCGACGACCTCGACAACGGTGCAGCACGTTGTGGTCATCGTCGACGAGAACAAGCCCGCCTCCTCCGTCATCGGCAATCCTCAGGCTCCCTATCTGAACGGGCTTGCCGATTCGTTCGCCCGAGCATCCGATTACTCTGCGATCACCCATCCGAGCCTGCCGAACTATCTCGCGATGACGAGTGGTACGACGGCGGGCATCACCGATGATTGCAACCCGCCGGGCGGAAGTTGCCTCGATCAGGGCCCGAATCTTGCGCAGACGCTGGATGGCTCGCATCACAGCTGGCGGATGTACGCGGAGAGCATGCCCGGCCCCTGCACGTCGACGAACACCGGCCTGTACGCCGTGAAACACAACCCATTCCTGTACGTCCCCAGCGTGACGCAGGATACGACGTACTGCCGCACGCACGACGTGCCTTACAGCCAGTTCGCCACGGATCTTCGCAGCGGTGAGAGCCTTCCCGACTTCTCCTTCATCAGTCCGAACCTCTGCAATGACATGCACGACTGCTCCGTCTCAGCCGGAGACAACTGGCTGCGCACGAACGTGGCGAAGATCCTCACGTCGCCCGCGTTCACGCGACAACGTTCCCTGCTTGTCATCACGTTCGACGAGGGCGACTCGGCGAACAACGTCGTGCCGTGCATCTTCGCCGGCCCGGCGGCACGGGCTCACACGGTCTCTTCCGTCCCCTTC
>JBQCJQ010000594.1:0-2159 GCA_051952615.1 Humibacter sp. | reverse complement strand
TGAGGAACCGGCTGGCTGTCGTCGCCTTCATCCTGTACCTGGCGATCCTGGTGTTCGCCATCTCCGCGATCGGGCTCGGCCCGATCCCCGGTTGGTGGCACTACACCTACAGCGAGCTCAACAACCTCGTGAACCAGGGCGCGCCCACCCTGAAGCTGTGGCCGTTCAGCCTCGGCGAGCATCCCTTCGGCCAAGACCGGATCGGCAAGGACTACTTCGCGCTCACCATGCGCGGCATCGAGAACTCCGTGCTGGTCATGCTGGTGATCGGCATCTTCGCGACGGTGCTCGGTGTGATCGTCGGCGCCATCGCGGGGTACTACCGCGGCTGGGTCGACGCTGTGCTGATGCGCATCACCGACATCTTCATCGTGATCCCCGCTCTGGTCGTCGGCGCCATCGTCGGCCGCACGGCCAACGGGCTCGGAGCGTTCGGACTCGCGGCTCTGCTCGCGCTCGTGTCCTGGATGGTGATCGCGAGGCTCGTGCGCGCGGAGTTCCTCGCACTGAGAGAACGGGAATTCGTCGAGGCCGCGCGTGTCGCCGGAGCGTCGGACTCCCGCATCATCTTCCGGCACATCCTGCCCAACGCCATCGGCGTGATCATCGTCTCCTCGACGTTGCTCATCGCCTCCGCCATCCTGCTCGAGACCGCGATCAGCTACCTAGGCTTCGGCATCAAGGCGCCTGACTCGTCGCTCGGCCTGCTGATCAGCCAGAACCAGAGCGCGTTCAGCACGCGCCCGTGGCTGTTCTGGTGGCCCGCGCTCTTCATCGTGCTGCTCGCCCTGTGCGTCAACTTCGTGGGAGACGGTCTTCGCGAGGCGTTCGACCCGCGGCAGCAGCGCTTCAGCCTGCGCCGCACCAAGGAGCCGGAGCCCACGGAGGAACAGGGTGCTGCGGCCGTTGCGACGGCGATCGCGGCAGAAGACGGTGCGGATGACGGGCCGTCCGGCGGCAAGGCGGAGGGCTAAGTGAACGCCACCGCACCGCGGCTGCGGCTACAGCGTGAAGACGAGAACGCTACCGGCGAGCAGCACGATCAGCGTGCCGTTCAGCCACCAGTGCACTCGGATGCCGATGGGCGTCTGGTCGGCGACTCCCGCCTCGATGCGGCCGGAGTCCCGCAGCCGCGCCCAGCGCTCACGAATCAGGTAGGCAACCTGACCCGACTCGCTGGCGACCAGGTCGCCGGGGCGGATCGTGCCGTCGCTGCCCACGGGAGCCATCGCCACCTCGCCATGCCGCTGCTTGCGCTGCGCGATGGCGGCACCCGTGCGACCGGGCGCGGGAGCGGCCCATGCGCTGTAGCGGTGACCGGGCGTGAAGAGCGTCAGGGCGAACCGGGTGTCGACGTTGATGAGCGCGGGCCACGGAACCGTGATGGTGCGGAAGACGTTGCGCACCTCGATGGCGTCGTCGTCGATGCTGACACGCGGGCGCCACAGCGCGACCCACGCCGCAAGAGCGACGAAGGCGACCGGAACGATCACGAACGGGTCGCGCAGCTCGCCGTGCGACCAGACGTAAGCGACAAGGGCCCCGGCAGCCAGCGCCCACGCCACGACCGCGAGCACGCGGTTGAATCTCGAAACGAAAACATCACGGTCGACGGCCGCGGAATCCTGCATGACTCCATCGTGTCAGCTTCCGCGCTGGGTGCCGTGCACGCACGACTCGCGGCTCGTACGAGCCGAGAAGGGGCCGCCGTCTGATGGCACCGGAGAACAACACCCCAGTACTGCAGGTGGCAGACCTCAGCGTCGACTTCGCGGTCGACAACGTCTGGGTTCCCGCCGTGAAGAAACTCAACTACTCGATCCAGCGCGGCGAGGTGATGGCGCTCGTCGGAGAGTCGGGTTCCGGCAAGTCGGTGAGCTCCATGTCAGTGCTCGACCTGCTGCCCCGCAACAGCCGGGTCAGCGGCTCGATCAAGCTGAACGGACGCGAGCTGCGCGGACTGAATCCCTCGCAGATGCACGCGATCCGCGGCAAGGACATCGCCGTGATCTTCCAGGAGCCGATGACGGCACTGAACCCGGTGCTCACGGTCGGCTTCCAGATCATCGAGACCCTGCGCATCCACTTCGGCATCTCGCCGCACGAGGCCAAGGACCGCGCCATCGAGCTGCTTCGGCTCGTCGAGCTGCCCGACCCGG
>JBQCJQ010000593.1:0-8322 GCA_051952615.1 Humibacter sp. | reverse complement strand
CTGCTCGCACTCGGGCGTGCCGATCGCTGAACACGATGCGAAAGGTTCAACGATGAACATACTCACGCGTGCGCGCTTCGGGCCCCGCGCCCGGTTCGCCGCCGCCCTGACCGCTGTGGTGGCGTTGGTCGCGGCGGTGCTCACCACCACCTCTGCCGCTAAAGCCGCGACCGCGGATTTTGTGGAGCGGTGCGGCATCCACTTCTGCATCGACGGTGAGACGGCATACTTCGCCGGCACCAACTCGTACGACCTGTTCACCTATGGCGCGGGCTCGGGCGACACCGAGACGCAGTACATGTACAAGAGCCAGATTGACCAGCAGTTCGCCGATATGGCCGCCGACGGCGTGAATCTCGTGCGTACGTGGATGTTCTCGCACGAGAGCTGGCACGGATTCACCCCGGCCCGGGGCGTGCAGAACGAACAGGAGTGGGCGTTGTTCGATTACGTGCTGTACTCGGCTGCGCAGCACGGGGTGCGAGTCATCCCGACGTTCGAAAACTACTGGTCGGCCTACGGTGGAGTCGGCACGATTCTCAGCTGGAACGGGATGCCCAGCGGACAGCCCGCGAACGGCGCTTTCTTCGATCAGCAGAAGTGCCCTGGCTGCCTCGACGACTATCTCGACCATGTCGACTTCGCCCTCAACCGCGTGAACCACTACACCGGTGTGGCATACAAGGACGACCCCACGGTGTTCGCGTGGGAGCTCATGAACGAGCCGCGTCACCAGGATCAGACGCCGAATGACAACACCAACGGCGAGGTGTTCAACGCGTGGGTCGACGCTGTCGGCGCTCACATCCGCGCCATCGATGACAATCACATGATCACGACGGGCGTGGAAGGACAGGGCAGCGAGTATGGCTATGGCTCCGACAACGGGGTGCCGTTCATCGCGACCTGTCAGAACCAGTACGTCGACTTCTGCTCCGCCCACCTGTACCCCACCGAGTGGTGGGCGGACCTCGACCTCGCCGAGACGCAGACGCTGCTTGAGCAGTGGATCCACGACGCGCACGAGGTCGTGGGTAAGCCCTTCTTCCTCGGCGAGTTCAATGCGCACGGCTCCGAACGCGGTGCGTACTGGCAAGCGATCTACGACACGTTGGAAGAGAAGGATGCCGCGGCCAGCGCCTTCTGGTGGTACCAGGACCGCGCGAAGGACGGGACCTTCGGTGTGCTCAAGGGGGATCCCGAGCTCGCGATCTTCCGCGCGCACGCCGCGGTGCTCGCGGCCAAGAGTGGAGCGGTGGTCACACCGAACCCCGAGCCCACGGGTACGCCGACGTCGCAGCCGACCAGCCAGCCCACGCCGACCCCGACCGTGACACCGACAGTCACACCGACACCGACGCCCACCTCGACGCCGAGCGCCGGGTGTCGGGTGACGTACAAGCTTGACGACTGGGGCTCCTCGTTCAACGCGAACGTGACCATCGCGAACACGGGGTCGACCCCTGTCTCGGGGTGGAGCCTCGTCTTCGACTTCCCAGGAGGGCAGACGATCAACTCCGCCTGGAACGGCGACGCTGCCCAGTCTGGCCACCGTGTGACCGTGACCGGCCCCAGCTGGAACGCGAAGATTGCGTCGGGCGGCAGCGTGTCGTTCGGCATGAACGGCGCCTCGACGGGCGGAAACGGCACGCCGGCGGCCTTCACACTCAACGGAGCCGCCTGCACCATCGGCTGAGTTCGTGCGGGCGGTCGGAACCGGCCGCCCGCACGAACCTCGCCGTGGCACAGGTATCAGGCGGGATCGAGGGCGGTCAGCTGCAGCACGAGTGCCTGCAGCGGCCACAGCGTCGGCAGCTGCACACCGAGCTCGACCAGCGCCGCACCCGGCAGCTCGATGCTTCCCGCGGTCAGCCACGGCGGGAGGATCCATCCGGCCTTCGCGTCGCCGAGTTCTCGGCGCACATCGAGACGGTAGCGGCGGTGCGGATCGAGTCCTGGTAGACGCAGACGTTCGGCCCTGGCATCGCGCAGTCCAGCGATCGTGGCCGCGATGACGACGGCCGCGGATGCATCGGGAGCGGTGAACGCGGTGATGCGCCACGCCTCGTCGCGGATCGGCGGATGCGAGACCACCGCAGTGTGCAACAGCGGCCGGAGCTCCTTGTACAGCGCCGCGAATCGTGCGATCGCGGCGGTCTCGTCGGCGTCGCACGACAGGATGTCCCATTCCAGACCCGCGGAACCCATGAGGCTCGTCGCCATCCGGTACGACAGATCGGTGGTCCGTCCCGAGGAGTGCGACGTCGTCGGGCCGACGTGCGCGCCGACGAGCTCGGGAGGCAGCAGCAGACCGGTCCAGCGTTGGATGTCCTGGCGCTCGACGGGATCGTTCGAGTCGCTCGCCCAGACCCGGTCGGTGACGTCGAGGATGCCGAGATCGGTGCGGGCGCCCCCGCTGGAGCAGGACTCGATCTCGAGGGAGGGATGCCGTCGCTTGAGCTCCGCGATCAGGCGGTACACCGCCGCGGTATGCGGGTGGGTGCCCGGGCGGCCGGCGTGCACACTCTCGACCAGATCGCGGTTGTGGTCCCACTTGATGTAGTCGATGCCGATCTCGCGGATCAGTGTGTCGATCCGATCGAGGATGTGCGCGTACGCCCCTGGTTCGGCGAGGTCGAGCACGTACTGCGTCCGCCATGAGAGTGATCCATCGTGCTGCAGGTGGCGCGGATCGTGCAGGAACCAGTCCGGGTGTGCCCGGGCCAGGTCCGAGTCGGCGCTGAGCATCTCGGGTTCGAACCACAGCCCGAACTGCATGCCGAGCTCGTGCACGCGGTCGGCCAGTGGACGCAGCCCGTCGGGCCAGACAGCCGGGTCGACGACCCAGTCGCCGAGGCTCGTGGTGTCATCGCGTCGACCCTGGAACCAGCCGTCGTCGAGCACGAACCGCTCCACGCCGACCTCGGCGGCGCGGACCGCCAGCTGTTCGAGACGTGCGGGGTCGTGGTCGAAGTACACCGCTTCCCAGGTGTTGAGGGTGAATGGCCGCGGGGTTCGCGGGTGCTGCTCTCGCGAGCGCAGCCAGGTGTGGAAGCCTGCCGCCACGTCGTCGAGACCGGAGCCCGACCAGACGAAGGCGACCGCAGGCGAGCGGTACTCCTCGTCGGCGGCGAGAACGACCTCGCCGGCGCGCAGAAGTTCGCCGGCGCCCAGCAGGGTGACGGAGTCGGTGAGGCGGTCGATGCGATACGTGGTGTCGCCCGACCAGGCGACATGGGTGGTCCATGAGCGGCCGCGATCCCACTCGGGTGCGAGCTCGGAGAGAGTTACGAAGGTCGGGGCGTCGTGGCCCGGGCGTCCCCGTCGCGACACCCGGGTCGTCGCACCAGCCGCGATCGCCGTCGTCACAGGGCGTTTCTCGCGCGACCAGCGGCCGTCCAGCGCGGTTGCGTGCGTGGTGGAGTCCGGCACGGGCAGGGTGGCCTCGAGCCAGCCCACGACGACCGGTGAGGCATCCCTCGTCGCATCATTGCGTAGCCGGTGCGTGACCCACACCACGCCGCCTGCGGCGATCTCCACGCGGGATCGCAGTTCGAGCTCCGACTCCGCGTCTTTCGCGACGACTTCGCACACCGAACCTTCAACCGTGAGGCTCGTCAGCGCCCAGCGTGGGCGGAGTTCGAGTCCGTCCCGCGACACCTGAATGCCGGGTCTTCCGCTCCAGCCGTCTCCTTCGCCGGGGAGGATCGTGAGTTCCCACGCGGTGTCGAGGGTGGCCGGGGGTGTCTGCCGGGAGAGGGATGCCGCGACCGCGGGCAGATCGTCATCGGCGATCGGTCCCAGCTCGGCGCCCCAGTGCAGGACGGCGGGCAATGCGGGGCCTCGCGCGTCGATGAGCAGCGAGACGCCGTCGCGTCGGAGGTGGACGATGGAACGGGTCATGAGGCATCCTTCGGGGGTCGTTCGCCGGTGCCGCGCTCGACCACCCAGGTGGGGAGCGTGAGCTGTCGGGTGAAGCCGGTGGGGTCGGCCATGCGCTCGAGGGCGACCATCGCGGTGCGGCGGCCGAGCTCGAACGGGTCGTACGAGATCACGCTCACTCCGATCACGTCCGCGGTGTCGAAGTCGTCGAACCCGATCAGCGCCGTGGTGTCGTCGCCGAGCGTGCGCATGGCGCGCAGGGCGCCGATCGTCATCCTGTTGTTTCCGCACACGATCGCGGTCGGTGCATCGTCGGAGGCGAGCAGATCGTGAGCGATCCGCTCGGTTGAGAGCGTGCGGTCGTCCTCCAGCCGTTCCCATCGTCCCGTGTCGTGGATGCCGCGCTCGGCCATCGCCTGCCGGTAGCCGCCGATGCGCTCGGCCTGGGAGTACACCGACGCAGGGTTGCAGAGGTACGCGATCCGGCGGTGTCCGCGCGAGAGCAGGCGTCGGGTGGCGTCCAGCACGCCGGCGCGGTTGTCGAGCACCACGGAGTCGGCGACGAGATTGCGTGCAGGGCGGTCGATCGAGATCACCGGCGTGCCCAGCTGGCGCTCGCCCTCGAGGTAGGACTGGTCGTCCGCGACCGGGATGATGACGAGCGCGCCGATCCGCTGGGCCAGCAGCGCGTCCGCCACGCGCTCCTCGCCCTCCGCAGAGTCGTCGGTGGTCGCGACGATGAATCCGTACCCGTGCGCCGCGAGTTCCTGCTCGATCCCGGTGGCGACTTTGTAGTAGAACGGGTTGCTCAGCTCGCCGATCATGAGCCCGATCGTCTTCGTCCCCTCTCCGCGACGAAGGCCCCGCGCCAAGAAGTTGGGCCGGAACCGCAGCCGCTTCGCGGCCGTCATGACACGGTCCGCCGTCTCGGCCGCGACGCGCTCCCGCTGATTGAACACCCGTGACACGGTCTTCGGACTCACTCCCGCCAGCCGGGCGACGTCGTCGAGCGTCGCGCGCTGCTGAATCGTCATACTGCCTCCTTCACCTCGTCGTGTGGTTCCACTACTAAATCTCGCCTGTCGATCGTCGGACATCCGTGAGACATCTGACCCGATCATGCATGCCGTGATCGGCGTTCAGGCCTGAAAAATCAGCAATCTGATGTACCTGAGTGAACAGGACAGATCGGGACACGATGTACTAAAGCGTTTTACAAAGTCTACTAATTGTCTTACGCTGTCATCCGCACCCGACGGTGAGGGCATCCGTCACCGTGACCGGGTGCTCATCACAAGGGAGAGATCACATGGCAACACGCAAGGCAATGGTCGGCCTTGTTGCTCTGGCGGCTACGACGACGTTGCTCCTGACGTCCTGTGCTGGGAGCAACGATTCGGGCGACTCCGGCGAACCGTCGGGCGACATCACGTTCCTCACCAACCGCACGGACCTGCAGACGGACGGGACCTGGGACACCTATGTCAAGGAATTCCAGAAGAAGTACCCGGACGTGAACGTCAAGGTCGAGGGCATCACGAACTATGCGGACGACGTCAAGACGCGGATGAGCACCCCCAACGGGTACGGTGACGCGCTCATGATCCCGCCGAGCGTCTCGGCCGACCAGTTCCCGGACTTCTTCGAATCGTTTGGTTCGGTCGACGACCTGAGCGAGACGTACCGCTTCCAGGCCCCCGCGAGCTACGACGGCCAGCAGTACGGCATCGCCCTCGGCGGCAACGCGAACGGCATCCTCTACAACACCGCGGTGTGGGAGAAGGCCGGTATCACCGAGCAGCCCAAGACGGCCGAGGAGTTCCTCGCCGACCTCCAGCTGATCAAGGACAACACCGACGCCACGCCGTACTACACGAACTACAAGGACGGCTGGCCCCTGGGTGGTCAGTGGTTCGCGAACACCGGCGCCATCACCGGAGACGCCGAGGCGCAGAACGAGATGGCGCACGACAAGGCGCCGTGGACCGAGGGCACCGACGTCTACGCCATCGACTCGCTGCTGTACGACATCGTGCACGAGGGCCTGAGCGAAGAGGACCCGCTCACCACGAACTGGGAGCAGTCCAAGAGCGACTTCGCCACCGGCAAGATCGCGACGATGGTGCTCGGCTCGTGGGCCATCTCGCAGTTCCAGGCCGCGGCCAAGGACGCCGGTGAAGACCCGGGCGTCGTGGGCTTCATGGCCTGGCCGGCTACCGCTGAGGACGGCAAGCAGTACGCCACCATCGGCGGCGACTACAACCTCGCCATCAACAAGAACTCGTCGAACAAGGCCGCGGCGAAGGCATGGATCGACTGGCTGCTGGAGGACTCGGGCTTTACCGAGGCGCAGGGAATGATCTCGGCCGTCAAGTCGGATGACCTGCCCGCGAACCTCGACTCGCTCTCGGTGAACAACGTGGAGCTCATCGAGGCCGCCGCTGCGCCGGAGGGCGAGGAGGGCCTGCTGAACACGATCGCCGACAAGTCGCAGGTCGACGTGTGGGGCAACATCTACCGCCAGAAGATCGTCGACATCGCTCGCGGTCAGGCCAGCGGCGACAAGGATTCGTACTTCGCCGAGCTGAACACGCAGTGGGGCGACGCCGTCGCCGAGCTGACGAAGTAAGCCCCGTCACCCATCCGTGACCCCCGCCGGGGGTCGGAGCATCCACCCAAAGGAAGAGAGTTATGTCCGTCTCAGCGAATGAGTCACTTCGCGCGGGTATCTCCGGCCCCCTCAGCGAGTCTCTGGAGACAGGCCGTGCTCGCCGGAACCGTCGCCGTCCCGCTTCGGCGGGCGGCGCCGGGCCGGCGCGCCGGCGCGGTCTCGCCAAGCTCACCCCGTACCTGTTCGTCGCGCTCGCCGTCGGCTTGCTGGTGCTGCTGACGTACGTCCCCGCCGTCAACATGATGTGGTACAGCCTGCACGACTGGAGCGGGCTCGGACCGATGGGCGACTTCGTCGGCCTCGACAACTACATCGAGGTGTTCACCAACCCGCGCATCTTCGCCGTCTTCGGCGTCAGCCTCTACTACTTCGTCGGGTCGTTCGTCCAGATGGCGATCGCGCTGTACTTCGCGACGCTGCTGAGCTTCCACACCCGGTTCTCGAACTTCTTCCGCGGCGTGATCTTCTTCCCCTACCTGATCAACGGCGTCGCGATCGGCTTCGTGTTCCTCTACTTCTTCCAGCCGGGCGGCACCCTCGACACTTTGCTGTCGTGGGTCGGCGTCACCGACCCGCCGCAGTGGCTGGGAGATGCCTCCATCGCGAACTTCTCGCTGGCAGGCACATCGGTCTGGCGTTACACCGGGCTCAACTTCGTGCTGTTCCTCGGAGCGATCCAGTCGATCCCGTCCGAACTGTACGAAGCGGCCGAGATCGACGGCGCAAGCCGCTGGCAGCAGTTCACGAACATCATCTTCCCGGGCATCCGCCGCATCATCGGGCTCTCGTTCATCCTTGCCGTCGCAGGCAGCCTGTCGGTGTTCGAGATCCCGTACATCATGACGACGGGGGCCAACGGCACCGCGACCTTCGTGATCCAGACGATGCAGACCGCGTTCAACTACCGGCAGGTCGGTCTCGCCTCCGCGATGGCCGTAGTGCTGCTCATCATCGTCCTGCTGGTCACCTGGATCCAGCGGAAGTTCTTCCCCGACGAGAAAGTCGACCTCTCATGAAGCGCGCACTGCCCGGCGCAGCGAAGTACACCTCGCTCGTCATCGCCTGCCTGTTCGTCCTGGTGCCGTTGTCGGTGCTGCTGTTCGCGAGCTTCAAAGACAAGCAGGAGTACGCCACCACGGGGCCGCTTTCGCCGCCGAGCAACTGGTTCAACTTCGACAACTTCGTCACGGCGTTCACACAAGGCGACATGCTCGCCGGCTTCGTCAACACCACGATCGTGCTGGCCATCTCTCTGGTGGGAACGATCCTCATCGGCACCATGGCTGCCTACGCTGTCGACCGGTTCGCGTTCCGCGGCAAGAAGCTCGTGATGGGCATGTTCCTGATCGCCACCCTGATCCCGAGCGTGACCAGCCAGGTGGCGACGTTCCAGATCATCAGCGGACTGGGACTGTACAACACCAAGGCCGCGCTGGTGCTGCTGTTCATGGGCACCGACATCATCGCGATCTACATCTTCATCCAGTTCATGCAGTCGATCCCGGTCTCCCTGGACGAGGCGGCGATGCTCGACGGGGCGAATCGCTGGACGATCTACTGGCGCGTCATCCTGCCGCTGCTCAAGCCCGCGATCGCGACAGTCGTGATCATCAAGGGCATCGCGATCTACAACGAGTTCTACCTGCCGTTCCTCTACTTGCAGTCCGAGAGTCTGATCTCGACGTCCCTGTTCCGCTTCAAGGGCCCGTTCGGCGCGCAGTGGGAAGTCATCGCCGCCGCGACCATCCTCGTCATCATCCCCACCGTCA
>JBQCJQ010000592.1:0-3217 GCA_051952615.1 Humibacter sp. | reverse complement strand
GGCAACACCGCCTCGCAGCGAGTGCTCATGAGGGCCGGCTTTACCGAGGCGGCGCGGCGTGACCCGCTCGTCTTCTACGAACGCAGCCTGATCCTCGGTGCGGCACCTGGCGGTTCATAACTCCGGCAATTCCCGCCACCCCTCGAGACAGCAGCCCGGAATTCCGCGGATGACGGCGTCGGGCACACCCAATCTGCAGGAGTTATGAACGGGGAGGGGCGCTGCCGGCCACATCGGCCGAGTCGGCCGCTCACCAGCTGACGGGGAGCGCCTTGCCCTCTTCGTAGCCCGCGGCGGACTGGATGCCCACCAACGCGCGGTCGTGGAACTCCTTCAGCGTGCGGGCGCCCGCGTAGGTGAAGGAGCTGCGCAGCCCGGTCGTGATCATGTCGAGCAGGTCTTCGACCGACGGACGCAGCGGGTCGAGGTAGATGCTCGAGATCGAGATGCCCTCTGCGAAGAGCTTCTTGCGCGCCTGCTCGTACGGCGAGAGCCGCTCGAAGCGCTGCTGAACGGCCTTGGTCGAGGCCATGCCCCAGCTCTCCTTGTAGAGGGCGCCCTTGGCATCCGTCTGCAGTCGTCCCGGCGCCTCGACGGTTCCGGCGAACCACGAGCCGATCATCACGGATGCCCCACCGGCCGCCAGCGCAAGCGCGACATCGCGCGGGTACCGCACCCCGCCGTCCGCCCACACGTGGGCTCCGAGCTCGCGAGCCGTCTCCGCGGTCTCGAGCACAGCGGAGAACTGAGGCCTTCCGACAGCGGTCATCATGCGCGTCGTGCACATCGCGCCGGGGCCGACGCCGACCTTGAGGATGTCCGCGCCCGCAGAGACGAGATCGCGCACGGCCTGCTCTGTCACCACGTTTCCGGCGACGATGGGCAGACCGAGCCGCAGCCCCGCGACGGTGTGGATGGCGCGGCGCATGCTGTCCTGGTCGCCGTGCGCGGTGTCGAGCACGAGCACATCGACGCCCGAGGCGGCGAGCGCCTTCGCCCTGCCTGCGACGTCGCCGTTGATACCGATCGCTGCAGCGACGCGGAGCCTGCCGTGATCGTCCAGCGCCGGTGTGTAGATGGTGGAGCGCAACGCGCTCGTACGGCTGATGGTGCCGATCACCCGGCCGTGGTCGAGCACGGGAGCGAAGTCGAGGGATGCGGCGTCCAACACGTCGAACGCGGCGCGTCCGTCCGTCACGTCCTCGGCGTCGATCGACGGAAGCGAGCCGTGCAGCAGCTCGCCGAGCCTGGCGTCGGGAAGGGCGGCGGCGAGGTCGACCGCCGACAGGCATCCGACGAACCGGTCGTCCGCGTCGTGGAGCACGATGCCGTGACCCGCCAGTGGGGGCACGACCGTGAGCGCCTCCTGCACCGTGTCGTTCGGGCTCATCACGAAGGGCGAGTCGAACGCGACAGGCTGAGACTTCACCCAGGCGATGGCGGCCTCGAGCTCCTGCGGATGCATGTCCTGCGGCAGCACCCCGAGTCCGCCACGTCGGGCGAGAGTGGCCGCGAGGCGCGGGCCCGTCACCGAGTTCATGTTCGCCGAGACGATCGGGATGCTGGCGCCCGTGCCGTCCCCTGGAGCGAGCGACACGTCGAGGCGGCTCGTCACGTTCGATCTGCTGGGCACCAGAAAGACGTCGGAGTAGGTCAGATCGTGCGTCGGCGCCGTCCCATAGAACTGCATGTGGCCAACGGTAGGCCATGCCGCCTTCGGCCTGCGAGCCCACTGCAAGGATGCCGCCCTCGCGTCCGACACCGTTCAGTCGATTCGATTAGGCTTGACTTCCGGTCGGACGGCCGGTCGACTGGGCCCTCAGCGATCGGTTTTCCGTGGAATTCCAATCAACGAAGAGAGTGGGCGAACGGCTGTGTCGAGCCAGTTGACCGGTGTAGGAACAGACGAGGGAGCAGCAGGGGAGTTCGGAGCCAACGAATGGCTCGTCGATGAGTTGTACGAGCAGTACATCGTCGACAAGAACTCAGTCGACAAGTCGTGGTGGCCCATTCTCGAGGCCTACACACCGGGCAAGGCGAAGGCACCGGCAACGCCCGCCGCGGATGCCAAGCCGGCCCCTTCTGCACAGCCAGAGACCTCACAAGTCACACCGCAACAGGCCAGCACCGATGCCGCGACACCGGCAGAGGTCCCCGCGCCGCTCACGACGCAGCAGGCACCGGCGCAGCCCGCTCAGGCGCCCCAGGTGCCTGCGCCTGCCGCACAGACCCCCAGCACTCAGCCCGTCGCGCGCACCACCTCGGTCGCTCCGCGTCCGGCGCCCGTGCCTGCCGACGCCCCCGTCACAGCGCCGCAGGCGGTCGTGCGGCCGGCCGGCGAGGAGAAGGAAGAGGCGCAGCCGGTCATCACCCCGCTGCGTGGCATGGCGAAGTCTCTCGCCACCAACATGGATGCCAGCCTCACGGTTCCGACCGCGACCAGCGTTCGCACGCTGCCGGCGAAGCTGATGATCGACAACCGCATCGTCATCAACAACCACCTGAAGCGCACGCGCGGCGGCAAGGTGAGCTTCACCCACCTGATCGGATGGGCGCTCATCCAGGCGCTCAAGCAGTTCCCGAGCCAGAACGTGTACTACGACGTGATCGACGGCAAGCCGTCCGTCGTCGCTCCCGCGCACGTCGGCCTCGGCATCGCCATCGACCTTCCGAAGCCCGACGGGTCGCGCGCCCTTCTCGTCCCGGCGATCAAGCGCGCCGAGTCGCTCACCTTCGGCGAGTACCTGTCCGCATACGAAGACCTCGTGAAGCGTGCGCGCACGAACAAGCTCTCGGCAGACGACTTCAGCGGGGCATCCGTCTCGCTCACCAACCCGGGCGGCATCGGCACCGTGCACTCCGTGCCGCGCCTGATGAAGGGCCAGGGCTGCATCATCGGCGCCGGCGCCCTCGAGTACCCGGCGGAGTTCCAGGGCGCGAGCCTGAAGACGCTGACCACGCTCGGCATCGGCAAGACCATCACCCTCACCAGCACGTATGACCACCGGGTCATCCAGGGCGCGGGCTCGGGCGAGTTCCTGAAGGTCGTGCACGAGCTGCTGATCGGTCAGCGCCACTTCTACGAAGACATCTTCGCCGAGCTGCGCATCCCGTACGACCCGATCCACTGGGCAGAGGACATCAGCGTCGACCTCGCGAGCGCCGTCGACAAGACCGCCCGCGTGCAGGAGCTCATCAACTCGTTCCGCGTTCGCGG
>JBQCJQ010000591.1:0-5860 GCA_051952615.1 Humibacter sp. | reverse complement strand
GACGCGGTGGCGGCGCTGCGCAAGAGCCGCGTCTGAGGCGCACGGGCGCCTCGTCGACAATGTTTACGCGTGCCCGACAGCAGTCATTCGCTCAATCGGGCAGACGCTTGCGCCGGGCGGAGAGTGCCGAATACTGCAGATAGGTGAGCCGGGCGTTCTCACGACGCGATCGGGTGATTCCGTCGAGGACAAAGCCGAGCAACCACGAGAGCCCTGCGATGAGCACCAGTCCCGTCGCGAGTATCGCGGAGGGGAAGCGCGCGACCTCGCCGGTCCTGAAGTAATCGGCGATCACCGGAACGCCGATCAGGAGTGCGACGATGAAGACGACCGCCGCCAGAACGCTGTGGAACAGGATCGGACGCTCGTGGCGGATCAGATGCACGATCAGACTGAGAATCTTCGCACCATCGCGATAGGTGTGCAGCTTGCTCTCGCTCCCTTCCGCGCGATCCCTGAACCCCACGGTGATCTCGGTCTGTGGCACGCGCAGGCTCGACGAATGCACGGTGAGCTCAGTCTCGATCTCGAATCTGCGTGACACGGCGGGGAACGACTTGACGAAGCGGCGCGAGAAGACGCGGTACCCGCTGAGCATGTCGGTGACGCGGTGGCCGAAGATCAAGCTGACGAGGTTGTTGAATGCCCGATTGCCTGCTTCGTGCCCGGGGCGGTAGGCGGTCTCGCTGACTTGTTCCCTGACTCCGAGGACATGGTCGAGCGGCCCCTCGAGCAGCGCGTCGATCATGCCGGGCAGGGCCGCGGTGTCGTAGGTGTCGTCGCCGTCGATCATGACGTACACGTCAGCGTCGATGTCGGCGAAGGCGCGGCGCACGACATTGCCCTTACCCTTCTCGTGCTCGTGGCGCACGATCGCCCCGACTTCGAGCGCTCGCTCGACCGTGCGGTCGGTGGAGTTGTTGTCGTAGACATAGATGTCCATGCCCGGGACAGCCGCTCGCAGGTCGGTCACCACCTTCGCGACGGCCGCCTCTTCGTTGTGGCAGGGGACGATGGCGGCGATGGTCAGGTCATCGTACATGTCGAAGCATTCGTGTCAGGGGCCCTCCATGGAGGCCAACAGGCTCACTCGTGGAACGAGCTCGGTGATCCGCAGCTAATGATGCCTCACCGCGGCTGCGGTAGTCATCAAAACCTCGGGCAGACTCACAGTGGACACGGTTGGCGCTTCGTCGCGCGCGAACGGGGGCATTCTCAGCTGGGCGTCACGTATATTCGCGAGGTGCAAACTTCGGAGCCTGAAAGCGGGAGAACGCGGCTGTCCTGGCTGACGCCCGTCACGCGGATGCCTCGGTCTGCACTCGCCGTGCTGAGCGTGGTCGTGGCGGTTGTCGCGGCGAACGCGTCGTTCCTCCTCGGGCTCCGCGAGCACGACCCGCTCCTCTATTTCTCCGGCCTTGGGAGGCCGGTTGCCGGTATTGCGCCGGGGCTGCACACCCTCGACGGCAATGTCGGCTACACGGTGCAGGCCCTCGGCCACCTTGCAGCGGTCGACTGGTTGCACGGCCAGGTCCCGTTGTGGAACCCCTTCGAAGGGCTCGGCCAGCCCCTCGCGGGCGAGATGCAGTCGGCGGCTTTCTTCCTGCCGTTCGTCCTCCTGCTCGCACTCCCGCAAGGGGTCCTACTCTTCCACGTCGCGCTTCAGCTCGTCGCCGGCATCGGCACCCTCCTGTTCCTGCGTTCGCTGCGGCTCACTTGGCTTGCCGCGGCCATCGGGGGATGCCTCTTCGCTCTGAATGGCACGTTCTCACTGATTCTCAACGCGCCGTTCAACCCGATCGCGTTCCTGCCATGGGCGCTGTACGGAATCGAACTCATCGCGGGCTCGGCCGTACGCAAGCAGCGCCCGCGACTCGGCCTCTGGGTCACCGTGTTCGCGGTCGCCTTCATGGTGTACGCGGGATTCCCCGAGACTGCAGCCCTGGAGATCTGCTTCGTGGTGCTGTGGGCCATTCTGCGCATGATCCAGTTGAAGGACCACCGCAGGGTGTTCGCGCTGTGGGCCGTGGTCAGCGGGGTCGGCGGGGCGATCTTGGCTGCGCCTGCCCTTGTAGTCTTTCGGGACTTCTTGAGCTACGGGTACACAGGCCCCCACGAAGGCATTGCGAACAATCTGACCTTCAACATCGCGAATGCCCCAGCATTCCTGTTCCCTTACCTCCATGGGTCGCTGGCATGGGGGTCACCGACGATCTTTGGCGCGACCGCCGGGTACCTGACGCTCGGCGCGGTCACGCTTGGGGTTGTCGGACTTCTCCAGCGCAAGGATCTTCTCCGAAACGTCGTGCTCGCGGTGCTGCTCGTCGTGTTGCTACTGAACCAGTACGGCTTCAGCCCCGTCGTCCACGTCATCGACGTCGTGCCGGGCCTCAACCATCTGTGGAATGCCAAGTACGGCATACCTCTCATCGAGTTCGTCGTGGTGCTCTGGGCCGCGCAGGGAATCGATGCGATCCAGCGTCGCCGTCTGAGCTGGAGAGCGGTCATAGTGGCCGCGATGGTCGCGGCCGCTGCGCTCTGCGTGGCGGCGATCCTCGCTTGGCGACACGATCACACCACCAGCAGCCTGAGGTGGATGGCTGTCACCGTCGGGTTGAGTGCGGTGTGCACCGTGGGAGGGCTGATCGCACTTGCGGTGGCACGATCTCGCCCTGCCAGAAGCGGCCCGATGGCATTGATCGCCGGCGCGATCATCGTCGTCGAAGCGGTAGGCATCTTCGCCGCCCCTCAGCTCTCGGCTAGCACGCCGCAGCCTGTCGACACCGCCCCGGCTGAATACCTTGCCACACACCTCGGGAATTCGCGGTTCTTCTCGGTAGGGCCGATCACCGCGAACTACGGCTCGTACTTCGGCGCGGCTCAGTTGAACGTCAATGACATTCCCGTCCCCGCTGCGCTCGCGCATCTGTCTCAGCATGTCCTCGCAACGCCTGAGACCCAAGGCTTCTTCGGCAAGGGCTACCAGGTCGCAAGTTATCCGACCACCAATATCGGCCCGCTGCTGCTGCAGGCATACTTCGAGCGACAGAAAACCTACCGCTCCCTGAGCGTCCGCTACCTGGTTACTTTTCCCGGAGCACTTACCGCAGAAGCTGCCGCGGAGCACGGCTTGAAGCTCGTGTTCAGCGACCCGATCGCGCGGATCTGGGAGGACCACGGTGCGGTCGCCTTCTACAGCACGAAGGGTGGGTCGTGCGTCACGCGAAGCGCTACGTCGACTTCCGTCAACGTCCACTGCCGTGAGCCCGCCACACTGGTGCGAAATGAGCTCGCTGCGCCGGGGTGGACGGTGAAAGTCAACGGGACCGAGCGCAAGCTGACCAAGTCAAACGGACTGCTGCAGTCAGTCGCTCTCGAACCAGGCGACTCGGCCGTCGAGTTCCGGTACGTTCCGCAGTACTTCGTGCCAGCGGCCGTGGCATCGCTCATCGTTGTGCTGCTGATGATGGTCGAACTTGTCGTTTTCCTGGTGCGGCGGACACACCGTACCCGCCAGCTCGAGGCTTCCCCCCATGGGCCAGCTCCTGACGAACTCGACGACGCCCTCGACAAAAGCCGGGTCTAGTGCACCACACGTCGGAACGAGAAGTATTTGTGTGCGAGGTAGCTCGCGACCGCTGAGAACAGCGCGACCCCCGCCTGGGCGATTACCGGCGGGGCTCCAGTTATCTCGATGACGAGCGGCAGCACGACGGCGTTGATGCCGAGCGTCAGCAGGTTCACCAGCGTGAAGCGGGTCAGGTCGAGCCAGAAGTGCCCTCGCACTCGGAACACCAGGTACCTGTGCAACAGAAATGCCACGAAGATGGCGACGGCGTACGAACAGACCAGCGACACCAAATCGCCGAAGCGGCCGAGCGAGTCGCCGAACAGCCCCTGGAACAGCACGAACATCGCGTATCCGAAAGCCGTGTTGAAGGCACCGACCAGTAGGAATGCGACGCGCTGGTCGCGAATGATTCGCGACAACAGCCCTCGGCTCCGCTCGGTTGGCGAGGGGTCTGGAACCGGATCGTCGCCACGCCCGGGCGCGTCGGATTCATCATCATCGCGCCCGAATTCTGCCAACACGACTTGTGACTATAGTCGAACCGTGGTGACCCCCGACTCAGCGCCGACCGACGGAGGCGTTGCCGCCATCCCAGAGTCGCCGCACACCATCTCGATCGTGGTTCCCGTCTATCGGGGCGCGTCAACGCTCCCGGCGCTCATCGCCGAGATCGTTCCCCTGACCAGCGGCTTCGAGACGCCCGGCGGATATTCGGCAGTCGTTTCCGAGGTGCTTCTCGTCCACGACCACGGGCCCGACCACTCCGACGTCGTCATGCGCGGGCTGCGTGACACCTACTCGTTCGTGAAGCCTGTGTGGTTGAGCAGAAACTTCGGCCAGCATGCCGCGACGCTCGCCGGTATAGCTTCGTCGGGTGGCGACTGGATCGCCACCATCGACGAGGACGGCCAGTACGATCCGGGTCAGATCGGTCGGCTGCTCGACGCTGCGCTGGACGCCGGTGCGACGGTCGCATACGCATCGCCCACCAATGTCGCTCCGCACTCCGCGTTCCGGAATCTGACTTCGGTCGCTTCCAAACGGGTCGTCGATGCGATGACGGGCAGCAAGGCCGCTCGCGAGTATCACTCCTTCCGTCTGATCCTCGGGGAGGTCGGACGTTCGCTCGCGGCCTATGCAGGGTCGGGTGTCTATCTCGACGTCGCCCTCGGCTGGGTCGCGGGAGAGATTGCGACGGCCCCCGTCGAGCTCCGCACCGAGGATCGGCCGTCGGGATACCGCTTCCGCAGCCTGTTGTCGCACTTCTGGCGCCTCGTGTTGACCTCTGGAACCCGCGGCCTGCGCGTCGTCAGCATGACAGGCGCAGTCATAGCAATCCTCGGTGTTGTGTTCGCGGTGGCCCTCGTCGTGATCAGACTCACCGGCGGATCGTGGCCTCAGGGGTGGGCGTCGCTCATGGTCGTCGTCCTCGTACTCGGCGGGATCGTCCTGGTATTCCTCGGCATCGTGGCCGAATATCTCGGGGTCGCCGTGAACCAGGCGATGGGTAAGCCTCCGTACCTGATCGTCTCGGACCCGGCGGACGGCCCGCTCGGCCGTCGCCACGCCGGGGCGTCACAGCCGCGGACCCCGGGGGTGCGCGGCGATTGAGTGCGCCTGTACCTGGCGAGGGAATTACCACGCTCGTCTTCGGTCATGGTGGCCTGCTCGGCTCCGCTGTCTGCCGGGAACTGCGTAGTCAGGGTGCCAGGCTTCAGCTCGCTAACGTGCGCTGGGGCAGCGCGTCTGAAGGTGACGATGTTGCCGCGGCGGTCAAAAGCACCATTGCCGGGGGCGGACCGTGGCGGATCTTCTGGTGCGCAGGAGCCGGTGTGCCGTCGACGCCGCAGGCCGCACTCGAGTCCGAACTCGTGACGTTTCGGCGGTTCTGCGACACGGTTGCGAAGTCTGGTCGTGGCGACGACGGTACCGTGTTCTTCGCGTCCTCTGCTGGCGCTCTCTACTCAGGTGCCCAACGGCCACCGTTTACAGAGAACTCAACCGTGCTTCCACTCGCGCCCTACGGGCACGCCAAGCTCGACGCCGAGCACGAGGTCGCGGAGTTGACGGGCGCGGGTGTGCGCGTCGTCATCGGTCGGATCGCAAACCTGTACGGCCCAGGACAGAACCTCTCGAAAGCCCAAGGCCTGATCTCGCAGCTGTGCCTGTCCATTCAGACTCGTCGACCACTCGGCATCTACGTCCCGCTCGACACGTTGCGCGATTATCTGTTCGCCGACGATGCAGCAGCCATGGTCGTAGAGATGACGCGGCGTGCTGCGGAACAGT
>JBQCJQ010000590.1:0-3646 GCA_051952615.1 Humibacter sp. | reverse complement strand
CCTGACCCCGCCCGCACCGCCGACCCACCACCCCGTCGCCGGCCCCCCACACCCCCCCCCCGCCCCCACCCGACCGGCGTGGGTAAAGGGGGGGGGGGGGGCCGAGGGGGTGGGGGGCGGGGGGGGGCTCGCGGCGGGGCGGCTCGCTGGTTCACCGAAACGGAGAGAGGCCTCGTCCCGCAGGGGACGAAGCCTCTCTCCGTAGGCCTGGGCGAGGCGTCAGTTGCGGGCGCCGCCGGACATGATCGCGAACAGGCGCAGGAACTCGACGTAGAGCCAGATGAGCGTGACCACGAGGCCGAACGCGCCGTACCAGCCCATCACGCGCGGGGCGCGGTTGCGCACGCCGTTCTGGATGAAGTCGAAGTCGAGCACGAGCGAGTATGCGGCGAGCAGCACGGCGACGATGCCGATGATCACGCCGAGCGGAATGTCGAACAGCCACGGAACACGCATGGAATAGATGCCGAACGGTCCGCCGGTGGCCGACTGGCTGAACCCGCCGAACAGCATGACGACCAGGTTCACGATGCCGAACAGGGCGTAGCCGATCAGGGCGACGAGGAACACCTTGGTCGCGCGAGCGGATGCCCGTACCTTGCCGAACGAGAACAGCACGAGTGTGATCGCGAAGACGGCCAGGGTCGCGATCACCGCCTGGATGACGACGCCGTTCCACAGGCTCTCGAAGATCGCGGAGAGGCCGCCGATGAAGAGACCCTGTGCGGCGCCGTACAGCAGGATGAGCGCCGGGGACGGCGAGCGCTTGAACGCGTTCACCATGCCGAGCACGAGGCCGACGATCGCGCCGGGCCATGCCAGCACGGGGAAGAACCAGCCGACGGCCGCCGTCGCGAGGAGCACGACGAACAGAAGAACCGTCTTGACGATGGTGTCTTCGTAGGTCATCCGGCCCGTGTCCGCCGACTTCGCGGCTGGCGCGTCTTAACGCGACTGGATGCCTTCTGCGGTGGCGAGCGCGTTGGTCTCGGTCGCGGTCGAGACGGCTGCGCCGTCGACCGGAGAGTTCGGTTTGAACGCCGGATTGCGCGAGAAAGCGGGGTTGGAGAGGGCCATGAACCAACGTTACCGGACCGTGCCGCGGTCACGGCTGGGGTTCCGCTGAGCAATCACGTGATCCGAGGCCCGTCCCGGCCCCCACCCCGCCGCAACACCCGGCCACCTCATGGGCGACACTGCGGGGTGCAGACATCGTGACCTCGTATGATCTGCGCATGCCCAGCCCGTCCTCGCCGCTCGTGATCGGCCATCGGGGTGCGCCCGGTTATCGGCCCGAGCACACTCGAGCGTCGTACGAGCTGGCCTTCGCACTCGGGGCCGACGCCGTCGAGCCGGACATCGTCGCGACGAAGGACGGCGTGCTCGTCAGCCGGCATGAGAACGAGATCTCGGCGCCGACCGACGTGGCGTCGCGCGACGAGTTCGCGCACCTTCGCACCACGAAGACGGTCGACGGTGTGCGTCACACCGGTTGGTTCACCGAGGACTTCACATGGGCGGAGCTGTCGACGCTTCGCGCCATCGAGCGACTGCCGGGGCTCAGGCAGGCGAGCTCCAGCTTCAACGGGGCGTATCCGCTGATGCGCCTCTCTCAGCTGCTCGAGCTGGTCGACGTGCAGTCCGACCGGTCGGGGCGCGCGCTCGGCCTGGTAGCCGAGTTGAAGCACGCGACGTACTTCGAGGGGCTCGGGCTGCCGCTCGACCAGCTGTTCGCCGACACCGTTCGGGACTCCGGCTGGAAAGACGACGCCGACAGGCTCGTCGTCGAGTCGTTCGAGCGCACCGTGCTCGCCGGCATCCGACGACGGGGCATCCGCGGCAAGATGGTCTACCTCATCGAAGCGGCGGGAACCCCCTACGACGCCGTGGCGCGCGACGGCGCATCGGCGCGAACATACGCGCAGGAGATCGACGGCGCAGGGCTCTATGCCCTGGCGACGGCGACGGGGGATGCCGCGATCGACGGCATCAGTGTGAGCAAGACGCTGCTGCTGGATGCCGCGGGCGATGGCACTACCGACCTGGTCGATCGCGCGCACGGCGTCGGCCTCGAGATCTACTCGTGGACCCTGCGCCCCGAGAACCGGTTCCTCTCCAAGCGGTTCCGGCGCGGGGGAGCGGCCGATCGCTTCGGGGACTGGCAGCACGAGTTCGAGGTGATCATCTCCACCGGCGTCGACGGGGTCTTCGCCGATCATCCCGACCTCGCCGTCGTCGCTCGCGACGCGATCTGATCGCGAGGCGACGCAGGGATCATCACTCCGCGGGCCACCGCACCGCGGGATCATCAAGGAGACAGAATGCCTGAGCGAAGCGTCGACGAAGACGTCATCGTCGAGACCACGAGTGGGAGCGTGCGGGGGAGGTGGCGCGGCACCCCGGAGAGCCCAGGCGCGTCGGCGGCCTTCCTGGGCATCCCGTTCGCCGAGCAGCCGGTCGGTGAGCTTCGCTTCGCTGCGCCGGTGCCCCATCGGCCATGGCAGGGCGTGCGGGATGCCCTCGACTACGGCGCGACAGCCCAGCGAGGTGATCCCGGTGTCACCCTCATTCCCGAGCCGAGCGTTCCGGGTGATTCGACGCTGAACGTCAACGTCTTCACCCCGGCGCCCGCCACTGCAGCGGCTCTTCCGGTGCTGGTGTACATCCACGGCGGCGGCTTCTTCGCCGGATCGCCCGCGAGCCCGTGGTACGACGGCGCGGCCTTCAACCGTGATGGCGTGATGACGGTCTCCATCTCGTACCGGCTCGGCTTCGACGGCTTCGGGTGGATCGAGGATGCCCCGTTGAACCGCGGCGTGCTGGACTGGCTGCTCGCCCTCGCCTGGGTGCGCGACAACGTACGCGCGTTCGGCGGCGACCCCGATCGGGTCACGATCGCGGGGCAGTCGGCGGGCGGCGGCGCCGTGCTCACGCTGCTCGGGATGCCGGTGGCGCAGTCCTGTTTCCGTGCCGTGTACAGCATGTCGGGCATCGCCGCGCAGACGTCGCTCGCCGACGCCGAGGTGTTCGGGCGTCGTCTCGCGGCGGCCGCCGGCGTCGAGCCCACGAAGGAAGGATTCTCCTCGGTGAGCGAGGAGCGCGTCCTCGAGCTGCAGAAGGAGCTGACGGCTCCCCCGTCGAACGGCGGGATCGGCGCGATGCGCTCGTCGATCGACGACGGACTCGTGCTCACGCCGGTGATCGACGGGGACCTCGTTCCGCAGACCGCGCTCGCCGCCTTCTCGCAGGGCGTCGGGGCGGACAAGGCGCTCGTGCTCGGCGCGACCGACGACGAGTTCTCCATGGTGATGGATGCCGCGAAGGACAAGCTGCGCTGGGTTCCTTCGAGGTACCTGCTCGGCAAGCTCGGGCTGCGGGGCGAAGCCCGAACCGCCTATCTCGCGGCGAATCGCGAGGTGGTGAAGAGCGGCACGGCGGCCGTCCTCGGCCGATACCTGAGCGACCGAACGTTCCGCACCTACGCTCTGCGGGTCGCCGAGGCGCGCGGGACCGCGCCGACCTGGCTCTACCGGTTCTCGTGGCGGTCGCCGAACTACGGCATGGCCGTGCACTGCAACGACGTTCCGTTCTTCTTCGACTGCCTTGAAGCGGAGAGGGTCGACGCGATCGCCGGTGACCGGCCGCC
>JBQCJQ010000589.1:0-4282 GCA_051952615.1 Humibacter sp. | reverse complement strand
TCAGCCGATCGGATAACCTGACAGCAAAAGGGGGGAGCTGCGTGGCGCGCATCTTGTGGGTCAGTGTCGAGACACCTGATCAGTTCGGCCAAGGTGGGCAGCGGCGGCAGTATCACCAGATCGCCTCCCTCGTCGCGCGCGGCCACGACGTCACCGTGCTCGTGCCGGCCTCGTCGCAGCGCGACGACAGCATCCGTCGGGTGACTCAGGTCCTTCGACCGCGGTTCGGCGTCAGGGGCATGATGTTCCGGTTCCTCGTCCAGCGGGCCAGGAGCGTCATCCGGCAACCGGACTGGGACGCCATCGTCGTCGCGCACCACGAATCGTGGTGGCTCCTGCCCGACCACGGGGAGCTGTCGACCCCCGTTCTTCTCGACATGCACAACGTCATGAGCCACTGGAACCGTCGCACCGGTCGCGACGACGAGTCGGGCGAGGAGTCGCAGGACGAGGCGCTCGCCGTGCGCCGCGCGACCAACATCACGACGTGCTCGTCGACCGAGCGCAGCAGGCTGGTCGAGGTCTACCCAGAGGTCGAGGCGAAGACCTTCGTCGCTCCCCTCGGCATCGACCCCGCCGAGTGGCCCGCCCAGCACTTCGACCGCACCGACCCTGTCGTCGCCCTGTTCGGCTCATGGGGATGGCTGCCCAACACGTCCGGCCTGAAGTGGTTCATGACCGAGGTGTGGCCGCTCGTGCGCGCCGAGATGCCCGACGCGGTCGCCCTCGTGGCCGGTTCGGGCGCCGAGGACGTGGACTCCTGGCCCGACGGCGCGCGATTCGTCGGCAGGGTGCCTGACCTCTCGGCGTTCACAGCCAAAGCGGCGGTCGTGGCCGTGCCGGTCATCCACGGGGTGGGCGCGGCGCTCAAGTTCGGTGAGGCGCTCGCGTCGGGCGGAGCGGTCATCGCGACGCCGGACGGCGCGAACGCCTTCGACCGAACGCCGGCCTTCGTCTCGTCGGACGCGATGGAATGGGCGACCTGGATCGTCGAACGGCTGCGGCACAGGGCAGAGGAGCCCGCACCCGCCGCGTCTCGCGACTATGCCTTGCACGAGCTGACGTGGGATGCCGCGGTCAAGCCGATCGACGAATGGCTCGGCACCGTGACGGCGACGGTCGTCTGACGGTCAGATGACGTCGGCGAATCCGCGCTCGTAGCGCTGGAAGATCAGGATGCCGCCGAAGAACACGATCAGCGCGCTCAACGGCAGAGCGATCAGCTGCCAGGTGGGCGGCAGCGGCTGTCCCAGTGTCGACCACCGCACCGTCTGCATCAGCCAGGTCAGCGGGTTCAGGTTGAACAGCCACCGCAGCTCCTGGGGCACGGCCGTCACCGAGTACGCGATCGGGGTCGCGTACAGAAGGATCTGCAGCACCCACGGCAGCAGGTACGTCACGTCGCGGTACTTGACCGTGATGGCCGATGCTGCCACGCCGATGCCGGCTGCCAACATGATCGTGATCAGAAGCCACACGGGTGTCAACAGGATGGGCCATCCCGGGTTCACCCGGTAGATGAACAGCAGCACGATGAACATCACGAAGGCGACGACGAAGTCGATCAGCACCGAGATGACGCTGGAGAGCGGAACGAGCAGCCTGGGGAAGAAGACCTTCGAGACGAGCGCCTGGTTGGCCACGAGCGACGTCGACGACCTGCCGACGATGCTGTTGAACACATTCCACGCCAGCATGCCGGCGAAGCTGAAGAGGAAGTACGGCACTCCGCCGGAGGGGAGTCTCGCCACGCCGCCGAACACGATCGCGAAGATGCCGGCGGAGGCCAGCGGCTGCAGCACCACCCAGGCGACGCCGATCGCGGTCTGCCGGTAGCGGAGCACGACGTCGCGCATGCCGAAGCGGTAGAGCACCTCGCGCGCGTCCCAGAACTCCCGCCACGGAGGGAGGTTGAACCGACCGGGCGCCTTGATGATCGTGCGGGTCATCCCTCGACCTCATAACCGAAGTCGGCGAGCACGACGCCGTGGTGCATCGCCTCTTCAGAGGTGAACTCGGGGTAGGGCGACGAGGGGAGCACGTCGAAGGCGTCGGCAGCCTCCCACGCGTCGAGCACCCCGCTCTGGCACACGAAGAGGTCGACGGTGTACCTTCCGGGCTTGAGCCACAGCGACTTGATGCGCAGACTCCCTCGTTGCGGCACAGCGGGGTCGAGCCACGCGCCCGTCAGCCGCGAGTCGCACTGCACGATGACGTTTCCGTCGACGTCGTTGATGTGGCAGGAGATGAAGTACTTGCCGACGAGAGCGGGGTTCGCGCCCACCTCGAACTCGACCACGATGTCGTCGACGGGATCCTGCGACTGGTCGACGACGGCGGCGCGCGAAAGGCGCAGCTGGCCGGTTCCCGGCCGCTTCTCGGCGACCTGCTGCTCGACCTGGAAAGCCTCGAAGGTGTCGCGGTAGTGCGCGAGGGCGCCCTCGACGTCGCCGTAGTACGACAGCGATCCGCGCTCGAGGAACATCGCAGAGGTGCACAGCGTGGTCACGGTCTGCGCCTGATGGCTGACGTAGAGCACGGTGCGTCCGCTGCGTGCGACATCGCGCATCTTCGCGAGCGACTTCGCCTGGAACTCCGCGTCGCCGACCGCGAGCACCTCGTCGATGGCGAGGATCTCGGTCTCCAGGTGCGCGGCGACCGAGAACGCGAGTCGCACGTACATGCCGGAGGAGTAGCGCTTGACCTGCGTGTCGAGGAACTTCTCGACGCCGGAGAAGTCGACGATCTCGTCGAAGCGCGACTTGATCTCTTTGCGGCTCATGCCGAGCAGTGAGCCGTTGAGGTAGATGTTCTCGCGCCCGGTCAGCTCCGGGTGAAAGCCCGTGCCGACCTCGAGCAGGCTGCCGACGCGCCCGCCGAGGTCGATGATGCCGCCGCTGGGCGCGGCCACGCGGGTGAGCAGCTTGAGGAGCGTGCTCTTGCCCGCGCCGTTGCGGCCGACGATGCCGACGGCTTCGCCCCATGGGATGTCGAACGAGACGTCATCCACCGCGGCGAAGGTCGTGTACTCGGCCCGCCGCATGGGGTGGCGCAGACGCTGCAGCACGGCGTCGGTGATGCGATTGTTGTTCCTGGAGCCGCGGACGATGCGATAGGTCTTCGTCAGATGCTCAACAGAGATCGCGGTGTCGCGCATGTTCGGCATCGCTCCAGCTTGTTGGGTGCATCGAGGCCACTACGGCCGTCTTGATGCTATCAGGCGGCTGTGCGCGGGAGGCCCTGTCGCGTGTGCCGTAGCCGGGGGCCGTTTGCGGCATCTCGCGGGCCGCGCCGGCCAGCCCCTACGATGGGCGCATGGTGGCGGAGGATGACGGCGAGGCCCGCTCCGTGCCCGTCTACCACGTGATCACGCCTGGCGACCACTTCTCGCCGCGCACCGGCTCGGCCATCCCCACCGTCGTGCACGGGCTCGCCACCGGAGCCGCGATCGCGGGCGACGCGGGGCGTCACCCGCAGCGCGTCGTGCTGCAGGGCGACACCTACACCCCTCGCTACGACTCCGCCTCGATCGTCGACTACGTCGGAGTGCCTGCACCGGGATCCAGGGCACGGGTCGTCGACGCCGGGCTGGCGCGCATCGGGATGCCACGACGAGGCGCTGCGGACTACTTCCGTCCCGCCACGGAGAGCCTCAGAGACCAGCCGCCAGGGATCGTGCTCGCGCACAACGCGCCGATCGTGCCGTGGCTGATGCGCGAGCAGCAGCACGAAACGGTGCTCTACGCGCACAACGACGTGCTCCGCAGCTACTCGCGGTCCGAGGCCTCCCGCGTGCTTTCAGACGCGGCGCGCATCGTGAGCGTGAGCGATTCCCTGGCCGCCCAGCTGCGCGAGCACCTGCCGCGTTCACTCCACGACAGGGTGCGCACGGTGGTCAACGGCGTCGATACCGACCAGTTCACGCCGGTGGATGTCCGTGCTCCCGGCCCGCTCCGTGTGATGTTCCTCGGCAGGGCGATCCCGGAGAAGGGTGCGGACATCCTGTTGGAGGCGGCGGCTCTCGTCGACGACCGCGACATCGAGTACGTCGTGGTCGGCAGCCACGGGTTCGACCCGAAGGCGGTGCTCTCGCCGTACGAGCAGAGGCTTCGCGAGCTGGCCGGCGCCGCGCGGGGGACGGTGCGGTTCGAGCCGTTCGTCGACCGCGAGCACCTTCCCGAGCTGGTGAGGCGCGCCGACATCATGGTCAACCCATCGCGCTGGCCCGACCCGAGCCCGCTCACCGTAGGCGAGGGCATGGCCGCGGGGCTTACCATCATCG
>JBQCJQ010000588.1:0-5683 GCA_051952615.1 Humibacter sp. | reverse complement strand
CGTCGCGATGCGTCTGCCCGCCGACGGTCCGTGCGGCGTCACGGTGTACGCGCCGACCTGGGCGGGGACGATGAACGT
This sequence comes from Humibacter sp., assembly GCA_051952615.1. Lineage (GTDB taxonomy): Bacteria > Actinomycetota > Actinomycetes > Actinomycetales > Microbacteriaceae > Humibacter. Next base: position 5,605 of record JBQCJQ010000588.1, on the reverse strand, counting down.
CTCCGCGTAGTGCACGACGAAGGGGTCGAACGCGCCGGTGGGACTCTCCACGATCGCCTCGGCGCCCTCGACCAGGTTCAGCACGTTGACCGTGCCCTCGGTGTCGTGCGGCACAGTGGACTCGAACCAGTGCCTGCGCACCTCGATGAACTCGAGGTCGTGCAGCCCGGTGCGTTCCTCGACCCACCCTGGCCCACTCGCCACCTCGACGGTGGGGCTGACCAGGTTGGCCTCCGTCCACTCGGTGTCGCGCGTCCACTGCACGTTGCGCATGGCGTGATCGAGGTGGATCGGCCGCGGAATGCCGTCGAGTCCGACCCGGCCCCAGTCCCACATCTTGAAGGTGAAGATGTACGGGGTCGCCGAGATCTCCAGCACCATCGAGTTGACACCGGAGCAGTGCACCGTGCCGGCTGGGATCGAGAAGTGGTCGTGCTTCTTCGCAGGGAAGGTGTTCACGAACCGGGTCGCATCGAAGTCGCGCTCGCCCCGGGAAGCCGCGCGCAGCTCGGCCTCCATCTCGGTCGGGTCCACCCCCGACTTCACGCCGAGGTAGACGACGGCATCGTCCGCGGCATCGAGCATGTAGTAGCTCTCGTCCTGCGTGTAGTGCATGCCGAAGGTGTTCTGGATGTAGTCGGTCAGCGGGTGCACCTGCAGCGACAGGTTCCCGCCGTCCATGGTGTCGAGGAAGTCGAAACGGATCGGGAACTCGGCCCCGAACCGCGCGAAGGTCTTCTCACCCAGCAACTCCCGGGGATGCAGGAAGACCACGTCGAGCGCCGGCAGTTCGATGGTCTCGCCGTCGACGTTCAGAAGGATGCTGTTCTCCTCGGGCACGCAGTCGAAGCACCACGCATAGTTCGGCTCGTCGCCCAAGCCGAACACCTCTCGCATCCACTGGCCGCCCCACACCCCTGGGTCGAAGAAGGGGACGACCCGGAACGGTGTGGTCACCGCTCTGGCGAGCCCGGCGCGGAAGGTCTCGGCGGTGATCAGCTTGGCATCGCGAACCGATGCGTTGGTGTCGAGCACGTAGTCGATGCGGTCGAAGATGGCTCGCTTGTGCCGGTCCGCGACCCGCCATTCGACGAAGAATCCGCGCTTCACCTTGCGGATGGCATCCTCGCCGTCGTTGTCGCAGCGCCAGTTCGGGGCGCCGGCGCGCTGCCGTTGCTGGATCTCCCAGCGCGCCATGTCGGCGAGCACGATGCGGTCGAAGGCGATCGGCACGAGGGTCGCGCCCCAGCCGACGACGAAGGTCGCGGTGTCGGCCGCGGCGATCTCCTCGGCGACGGCCGACAGACGGTCGTCGTCGTAGAAGGCATCCAGAGTCTGATGGTTCAGGATGCCGAAGACACGGTCGTCTGTGAGGTTGTAGCGGATCATCTCGTCGATCTCGCCGATCGGCTTCGCTGCCGCGTCTTCGACGTCGATGACCCGCGCGTCGGGGAAGCGCTCCTCGAGCACCTCGATCAGCTCGCTGAGCGTCACACCGGGATAGGCGTCGATGGCGACGCGCCGAACGCCGGAGTCGATGTCGGCAGCCAGCCTGGTCCAGACCTCGTCGCCGCGCCACAGTGCATGCCCTGAAGGAAGGGGTACCGCCGGGAACTTGTCGTACGACGAACCCTCCGTCGAACCCGGCAGATATTTGTTCACGCTGACCCTCCAAGGAACACTGTTTGGTAACGTTATCAACTCCACACGACCCCGGCAAGCCGTCGCGCTGGTGAGGCACACTGGCATCGTGACGACGATCGAGCGCACTCTCATCCTGCTCCGCCACGCCAAGTCAGACTGGTCGGGCTCTGCACCGGACGTCGACCGACCGCTGGCGGAACGGGGCCGCGTTCAGGCTCCGCTCGCCGGCCAGTGGCTCATGAGCCACGCGAACCGGATCGATCTGGCCATCGTGTCCCCCGCCACACGCGCCCGCGAGACCTGGGAGCTCGTGTCCGAACAGCTCTCGGCCGCGGTGCCGGTGCGATGGGATGACCGTGTGTACGGGGCATCCGCCGACGAACTCCTCGATATCGTGCATGAGGTTCCGGATGTCGCCCGCACCGCGCTCCTGGTCGGACACAATCCGGGTATCGAACAGCTCGCGTCGCGCCTTGCCGGCGAAGATGTGGTCATGCACACCTCCGGCATCGCCGAGTTCAGCGTTGCGGGAAGCTGGCCGGAACTCGACGTGGCATCGACGGTGCTTCGCGCTTCGGGACGCTCCGACGGCCATGACCTGAGCTGATCATCGTCCCGGGCGTTCAGCAACACTTGCCGATGTCAGGAGCTCTTGCGTGAGCGCCCGACCCCAGGGCGCGAGGTCGCCTGCCGCATCCAGTCGATGACCTGCGGTTCATCCAGTTCGGAGATGGCCGTCAGCTCAACGCCGCGAGTGGCCTTGCCCATCGCAGTCGGCGTGACCGGCGGTACGGGATCGAGCAGGTCGCCGTTGATGAACATGAGCTTCACGTGGTCGGCGAACCCACCACTGCTGAAGCACCACCCGTCACCGACCCCGTAGTACGCCATCCCCCACTTCACGGACCGCTCGAGGCCCGGCAGGGTCGCCGCCGCGATGGAGTCGATCTTCTCCGCGATTCCGCGCTGCGGCTGCGGCAGCCCCGCGATGTAGTCGAACACCGCTTTGTCGCCGACAGCGGCTTTTGCCGCGCTCGCGCGCCCGTTCATGGTCTTCGGCAGAGCCGCCGCCGCGTTCTCATCGTCCGGTGTCGCGTTCATGGTCATCCCCCTCGAAGTCTCCCGCCTCACCAACCATGACAGATCGAAGTTGCCAACTGCTGGCGAGAAGTTGGAGCGCGCTCTCAGTCGAACGGCATGGGTCGACGACTTCGTCGCCGGGTTACCTTGTCGTGGGGCGGCCGAATCACGGCTCGACCGCCCCACGAACGTCTCATACGGATTCGACGTCGAGGAACAGACCCGTGATCTTGCCGCCGGTCGCCTCGATCACCGCTCCGAAGAAGGCGCCGCCCTCGGGCGTCGCCGTGGCAGCCGACGCTTCGTCATATCCGTCGAAGAGCAGGTCGAGCGTGCGGAACGCGGGAGTCGGGGTGCCGTCCTCTTTCGGCCAGACGCGACCGGATTCGAGTCCGCGCAGTCCGGGCAAGGCACGCGCCTTGTCGAGGATGTCGGGAAGGGCTGCGTCGAACGCGGCCGGGGATTCGAGGTTGTCGATGATGATCTCGACCTTGGTGGGCATGTCGTTTCCTTTGCGCTTGTGTACGAAATCGTCTACATTGCGATGTAGACGTACTAGTTACTCTACATTGAACGCATCACTCCGCAATCGTCGCCCCGAACCGGCGACCGACATCCGAAAGAGCTCACATCATGACCACCGACACCGCCATGGCCGTCACCTACGGCCGCTCGCTGCGAAAGCTGTACTTCATCCGCTTCGTCTTCGCCATCATCTGGGTGGCGATCATGTTCGCGACCGTGGCGACGTCCTCCGAGCCGAGCGTGCTCCTCACGGTCTTCCTCGTCATCTACCCGCTCTTCGACGCCGGCGCCGTGCTGTGGCAGCTGCGCGCCGATCCCGACAAGGGTCGTTCGAAGGCCTCGGAATGGATCAGCGTCGTCGTCAGCGTCGCGATCGCCATCGCGATCGGCATCGCGTCGTCCATCTCGGTCCCCGCCGCCCTCGCCGTCTGGGGCGTCTGGGCGATCATCGCCGGCGTCCCGCAGCTCATCACGGCGATCCGCAACTTCCGCGACGGCGGCCAGGTCGCGCAGATCCTCTCCGGCGGCATCTCCGTATTCGCGGGCCTCGGCTTCCTGTTCCAGGGCCTTCAAGGCAACGGCATGCTGACGGGCGCCGCGGGCTACGCGACGCTCGGTGCGATCTTCTTCCTCGTCTCCGCCATCCGCCTAAGCGTGAAGCTGAGGAAGCAGAACGCATGAGCGCGCCGGATGATTCTGACTTCGACTACGACCTGATCGTGATCGGCGGTGGGCCGGTCGGGGAGAACGTCGCCGACTACGCCACCAAACGCGGCATCCGTGTCGCGATCGTCGAATCCGAACTCGTCGGCGGCGAATGCTCGTACTGGGCCTGCATGCCCTCCAAAGCGCTGCTGCGCAGCGGGCACGCCATCCGTGCCGCCCGCCGCCTTCCCGGCGCCCGCGAGGCGATCACCGCGGACCTCGACTCCGACGCCGTGCTGGCACGTCGCACTGCGTTCACCGACAACTGGAAGGACGACGGCCAAGTCGACTGGGTGGCCTCGGCCGGCATCGACCTGATCCGTGGATTCGGCACTCTCGTCGGCCCCCGCCGGGTGAAGGTCGGCGATCGCGTCTACACGGCTCGCTCCGTGGCTCTGGCCACCGGGTCCGTGCCTGTGATCCCGTCAATCCCAGGTCTGGCTGATTCCAAGGCCTGGGGAACGCGTGAGATCACGTCGGCCGACCATGTGCCGCAGAGCCTCATCGTCCTCGGCGGCGGAGTCGCCGGCACGGAGATGGCCTTCGCCTTCAACGCCCTCGGCGCCAAGGTCACCGTGCTCTCGCGCAGAGCCCTCCTGAACAGGGAAGAGCCCTTCGTCGGCGAATACCTCGCCACCGCTTTGGCGGACGAGGGCGTGGACGTGCACCTCGGAGCGACACCCGTTCGTGTCGCCCGCGGCGCTGACGGCTCGGTGTCGGTCATCCTGGATGACGGCACGAACCTGATCGCGGACGAGCTCCTCGTGGCAACGGGCCGCAGGCCCGCCATCAGCGGGCTCGGCCTCGAGACGGTCGGCGTGGATGAGAAGCTGCCGGTGGACGACACGATGCTCGTCGATGGAACGGACTGGCTCTACGCGGTCGGAGACGTCAACGGGCGCGCGTTGCTGACTCATCAGGGCAAGTACCAAGCCCGTGCGGCGGGCGAGGCGATCGCCGCGCGGCTGAACGGCGACGCACTTCAGGCCGAGACCTGGGGACGACATGTCGCCACCGCCGATCACGGCGCTGTCCCCCGCGTGATCTTCACCGACCCGGAGGTCGCCGCTGTCGGACTCACCGAAGAACAGGCCCGTCGAGCAGGCCTCGATGTCCGCACCGTCGAATACGATCTCGGGGCGGTGAGTGGGGCGAGGCTCCATGCCGACGGCTACACCGGGCGCGCGAAGCTCTTGATCGACGAGCGCCGTCGTGTGGTCGTCGGCGCGACCTTCGTCGGTCAGGATGTCGCCGAGTTGCTGCACTCCGCCACCATCGCGATCGTCGGTGAGGTCACGATCGACCGCCTCTGGCACGCCGTACCCTCGTACCCCACCATCAGCGAAGTCTGGCTGCGCCTTCTCGAGACCGATCTCGCCGCATGAACAAGGAGCGCCGGACCTCGAATTCATCGAGATCCGGCGCTCTTCTTGTGCGGCTGGTCAGCTTGTGCGGCTGGTCAGCCGAGCACGGAGACGATACCTGCTTCCATCGGTGATGACTGGTTGTACTGGGCTCCGGTGATGACGAAGACCAGGCCGCGGTTGTTGGGGCTTCCGGGGCCGTCGAGCGGGATGGTCTGCCGGCTGTAGCCCGCGGGCATCGGCGAGTCCAGACGGCTCCACTTGGTCGGGTCACCGAGGTCGCGATT
>JBQCJQ010000587.1:0-3919 GCA_051952615.1 Humibacter sp. | reverse complement strand
AGCTCATCGCGCGGGTGCTGGACGAGATACGCGGCACGGGCAAGAAGATCACGATCATCTGCCCGGTCGTCGGCGAGTTCATCGCCCGCAACCCGGAATACGCTGACCTCATCGACGACGTGCACCCCGGGTCGGGTGCGTATCCGTCGAGGCGACCAGGCGTCGGTGTCGCGGATGACCAGCTGACCGCCTTCGAGCAGGATCTCGGCTGAGCTCGGACATCCTTCTCCACCGACCCACCTCTCAAGGAGCAATGACATGACCAGCCAGCAAGCGGACCGGTACCGGTTCGAGTACCCCGATCAGGCCGGCTACCCCGACGGGGTCGGCACCCTGACCGAGGATCAGGTCATCCTCATCGACCAGGTGCTCGACGGCGACGAGAAGACCGACATGGACATCACGGTCATCAACGAAGAAGAGAACGAGGTCTACACCGCCATCGTCGGTGACACCGCCCTCGGCGCCATCACGTACAGCCGCACCCCCGATCACATCGTGCTGCTGGCCGCTGCGGTGTACCCGGAGTTCCGCCACCAGGGCGTCGCGACGGAGCTGATCCGCCAGACGCTCGACGATGTGCGCGAGCAGGGCAAGAAGGTGACCAACCTCTGCCCGATCGTGCGCACCTTCATCGACAAGCACCCGCAGTACGAGGATCTCATCGATCCCGACAGCCCGGGCGTTCTGAGCAGGGGCGGTCGCTGAGCACCACCGAGGGTCAGCCGGGGTCGGTCGAGGTGTGACCGGGTGTGTGTGCGCCGCCGGCGGATGGTCGTTGGGAAACGGCCTCGCCGGGCGAGACCGTCGTTCCTGATGCGTCACGACGCGTGACCTTCGCGGTCTGGCGCTCCGCGGGCTCCTCCAGAAGGTGGGCGATGCGCTCCCTGCTGCGCTGACCGATGGACGAGTTCGCGAGCAGCGCGAGAGCGAAGACGAGCGCCATGAGGCCGAGCATCGTCCACCACATGCGATGGGTGTAGTCGGTGAACTCCGGCCCGGTCTCGGTGCTCGCGCCGATGCCGGTCAGCGTTCCGGCGAGCGCGACGCCGAGCGAGGTTCCGACCTGTCGGGCTGTCGAGGTGACCCCGGCGGCGGAGCCGGACTGCGACGGGGGCATCCCCGACACAGCGGTCGTCGTGATGGGGGCGTTGAGCAGGCCCTGGCCGATTCCGTAGATGAGGAACACGGTCAGCAGCACCATCGTGGGGGTGGTGGGGGAGAGCGTCGTGAGGATGACCGCCGCGAGCCCCAGAACGCTCGAGCTCAGCAGGAGCGGCAGCCGGGGGCCGCGGCTCGCGACCAGTCTGCCGGAGACGTTCGAGAAGCAGATCTGGGCGCCGGCCATCGGCAGCGTGTGCAGCCCTGCGTCGAAGGCGCTGAGGTGGCGCACGTCTTGGAGATAGAGCGTGATGAGGAAGAGGAACCCTCCGTTGGAGGCGTAGCCGGCGACCGCTGTGACGATGGCCGAGGAGAACGGGATGCTGCGGAAGAACCGCAGATCGATGAGCGGCTCGGTTCGTCGGCGCTCCCAGAGGATGAAGGTGACGAGAGCGCCGACGAACAGGGCGAACAGGCCGATCGTGAGCGGGTTCGTCCACCCCAGGTGCGGTCCCTCGATGAGACCGGCGACGAGTCCGCCCAGCATCGCGATGATCAGGAGCTGTGCGAAGGGGTCCAGCCGGCGCCGTCTTCCGGAGCGCGACTCCGGGACGAAGAGGAACGTGAGCACGATCGCGGCGATGCCGATCGGGACGTTGATCCAGAAGATGCCGCGCCAGCCGACCGTGTCGGTGAGCGCGCCGCCGACGAGCGGCCCGATCGCCATCGAGACGCCGACGACCGCCGACCAGACGCCGACCGCCCGCGCTCGCTTTGCCGGGTGTACGAAGGTCGCGGTGATGATCGACATCGCGACCGGGTTCAGCATCGAGCCGCCGAACGCCTGCAGCATGCGGAAGCCGATCAGCCAGCCGACGCCGGGCGCGATGCTGCACAGCAGTGAGCCGAGCGTGAAGATCGCCAGACCGAGCTGAAAGGTACGGCGGCGTCCGATGCGGTCCGCCGTCGACCCGGAGAGGATCAGAAAGCTCGCGAGCACCATCGTGTACGCGTCGATGGTCCACTGCAGCGCAGACACCGACGATCCGAAGTCGGCCCGGATGGACGGGAGTGCGACATTGATCGCCATCGAGTCCATCGAGACGATCAGCAGACTCATGCAGCAGATGGCGAGGATCAGGTAGTTGTGCCGGTATCGCGGGGCGAGCGACACCGGCGCGGCGCTCACTGCTGGCGCCATAGCGCTGTTCATCCTGTACGTCCGTTCGCGGTCAGTGAGTGAGGAAGATCTCCTGATACCGCTTCACGGCCTCGATCGTGGCCGCCTTCTCCGTGTCGCTCGGGTTCGACGGGTCAGCAGCGATCGGCAGCGAACCGAACTTCATCAGGCTGGCCATCAGCAGCAGGCGGGCCTTGATCGAGGTCAGGTTGGAACCGGCGATCGTGAAGGGCGTCGGGTCGGCGAATCCCTCGGGGGTGCCGCGCCCTACTCTCGCGACGGGGATGCCGCTGAACACGGCACGCTGCAGCAGCGCCTCCGACGCCTTGGACGGGAGTCGTCCGTATGGCACGAGTCCCTCGACGACAATGCCGGCGAGACGACGAAGTCCGAGCTTCTGATCGATGACGGCCCGGATGATCGGCAGGTCGTCAGGCCCGACGTCATACGTCTCGTCGAAGTAGCCGCCCTCCTTGACGATCGACACTGAGGGGATCGCGTCCTCGGTGATGCGCCCGTCGGCGTCTTTCACACTGATCTCGATGAGCTCGAGACCCCCGGCAGAGCGGGTGGCCGCCATCACGGACTGCGGCAGCCTCGTCGTGTTGAGCTCCGAGAGATACGTGTGCTTGTAGGCGGGCAGGTAGGTCAACGAGACCGCGCCCGCGTGGCTGGTCTGACCGATGATGCCGCCATGCCCGCCCGTGGCGCGGTAGTTGCCCGGGCGTGCGTCGCTCTTGTAGACCTCACGGGCGGCGAAGTACTGCTGTTCCTCGATCACGACCACGCCACAGCGGTTGCGGCCTTCGGCATCGGCCCACTTCTGCGACTGGACGAACGCCACGGAGTCCACGATGTTCTTCGGGCCGTCGTTGCTGATCATGCCTTGCGGCCTCTGTGCCGCGTTGCCGCAGATCGGGATCGTGGTGTCGATGAGCAGGCTGAACCAGTACGCCGTCTCCTCCACCTGAGGGCTGCCCTGGGTCCAGATCAAGCCGTCGTACCTGCCGCTCGACGCGATGGCCTGCGCATCGTTCGTGATCTTCGCGAGCGCCGGCCGGGCGGGAACCGTCGAGAGGTGCACCGGCTTGTAGCCGTTGAAGTGCGTGCCACGGCGTTCGGGCTGGATGTCCCCCTCTCCGACATCCGTGCGTTCCTCGGCCGGAAGGCCTTTCGTGTAACCCGCGGGCGGCGCGACACGGTAGAAGTCGACGTCGGCTCGCGAGGAGATGGCGCTCGCCGTGCCGTCATCTGCGATGCCGAGTCGATCGATCTCCTCGAAGCTCCGCGATCCGTCGGGGAAGAAACCCTGTCGAGCAGCACTCGGCGGTCCCATCGTCACCGCCATCTCCTCCTCCCACGGCGAACCATCAGCCTGCACGGCCATGTAGGGCAGCGGGTACAGCCCATCGGAGGGTTCGAGGGTGACGGCGTAGACCGGGCGGTCGGCTTCGGTGGCAGGGCTCTCGCGGAAGACACCGTCGGGCCCGACGTAGCCGTCCGGCGCTCCGTAGAGCTCGGCGGCGTCCCTTTCGAGCGGATGTGCCGAGAACTGCTCGACGTAGACGGTCACGGGCGCGGCCAGCCGCTGCGCTCGGAGGGCGTCGAACCTCAGCGGTTGGCCGTTCTCGTCGGTCA
>JBQCJQ010000586.1:0-2383 GCA_051952615.1 Humibacter sp. | reverse complement strand
TCGCAGTGGTACTTCCAGCGCTACGTCGAGCATCTGCCTGCGGCCGGCGACATCGTCATGTTCGACCGCTCCTGGTACAACCGGGCAGGCGTCGAGCGCGTCATGGGCTTCTGCACCGACGAGGAGTACGACCGCTTCATCGAGCAGGTGCCCGCCTTCGAGCGCCTGCTCGTCGACGACGGCATCGACCTGGTCAAGTTCTGGTTCTCCGTGACCCGTTCGGAGCAGCGCACCCGATTCGCGATCCGTCAGATCGACCCGGTGCGGCAGTGGAAGCTCTCGCCGATGGACCTCGCGTCGCTCGACAAGTGGGATGCCTACACCAGCGCCAAGGAGCGCATGTTCGCCCGCACCGACCGGCGACGCGCGCCGTGGACGGTCGTGAAGTCCAACGACAAGAAGCGGGCACGACTCGGCGCCATGCGTCACGTGCTGAGCCTTTTCGACTACGAGAACAAGGACTACGAGCTCGTGGGCGACCTCGATCCGCTCATCGTCGGGCCGGCGTCGGCGGTCATCGGCGTCGGCGAAGAGTTCTGATCCCGGAGACGATTCGTCCGTTTTCTGTCAGTGAGCCCCACGTTCGCGGGCACTCGCGCATGCTGGAGAGGTCGGCGTTTCGATCTCGCCGAGCGGAGGACCTCATGCCATCCACATCGAGACTCATCGCTCCACTTCATCACCGTGCCGTGCACGAGGTGTGTGCCGCGGCCGTCGACGGGGACTCCGCGCGGCTCCGCACGCTGCTCGCGCCCGACGTCGCCGTGGTGATCGATGGCGGCGATGCCTTCCCGATGCTCAGGGTGATCCGTGGCGTCGACGATGCCCTGATGGCTCTGATCCATGGTCTCGCGACCGAGCCGGATGTCGTCGTGGAAGAGGACGCCGTCAACGCCCAGGCCGGGCTGATGCTCCGTCGGAGCGGCCGGGCGATCGCCGCCATCACGATCGACTTCTCGGGGCACCTCGTCAGCGTGGTGTGGGTCCGGCTCTATCCCGAACAGCTGCGCCGTTGGAACCACGTGTAGCGAAGCATCCACTCGGACGCCCGCCGGATCAGGATGCCCGGTGCGTCCTGTGCCATCCGACGAGGGCGTTCGCGTGACCGTGTCCCATGCCGAAGTTGTCCTTCAGGTAGGCGACCTGCTCCATGTGCTTCAGGTCGGGGACCTTGTCGAGCTCGGCCATCCAATAGTCGATGGGATGTCCGTACTTCTTCTCGATGGACGGAAAGTAGGAGGCGGGTCCGGTCACCTTCTCGTCAGACATGCCGTAAGTATCGCAGGCCCCGGGTAGAGGTCGCGAGGACCCGCTGACGGACGAGAAGGGCTACTCGGCGACGCTGAGGTCGACCTGAATCTCGCCTGCCAGCAGTTCGAGGTCGGCGATCGCCTGCGACACATCCGTGTCGTCCGGCACCCTTGCCGTCACGCTCGCCTCGAAGAGCGTTCCGCCGGCCATCGGCGCCTCGCGAGTCTGGCTGGAGAAGAGGTCGATCGTGATGCCGTGCCTGGTCAGGATGCCCGTCACATCGCGAACGATGCCTGGCCGGTCGTTGCCGAGAACGCTGAACGTGAAGCGGGTTCCTGGGCGGGCATCCACCACCGCGCCGCCGCCGTGCACCGTGATGCGCAACAGGCCGTCGAGGTTCTCCAGGGCCCTGGTCAGCTCTTCGAGGCGCAGGTCGGGAACCGAGACCAGCACGATGCCGGCGAAGGCTCCGGCGAGTTCCGCGAGCTCACTGGTCTCCCAGTTGCCGCCGTGCTCGCTGACGACATCCGCGAGGGACTGCACGAGCCCCGCTCGATCGTCTCCGACGACGGTCAGCACCAGCCTGGTCATACCCCGAGCATAGGACGCCTCCCGCCTCACTCGTCGTCCCCAGCGAGTGCGCCCGAGCAGCCGTCCCCACGGGCGGAGCGACGGCGAATGGGCGCACTCGCGGCACATATCCTTGTAGGCATGTCCAAGGTGCTCGCATCCCTCCCCGTCGGCGAACGTGTCGGCATCGCCTTCTCCGGAGGTCTCGACACCTCCGTCGCCGTCGCCTGGATGCGCGAGAAGGGCGCGGTGCCCTGCACCTACACCGCCGACCTCGGTCAGCCGGATGAACCCGATGTGGATGCCGTTCCCGGCCGTGCTGCACAATACGGCGCCGAGCTCTCGCGACTCGTCGACTGCAAGCTGCCGCTCGTCGAAGAAGGGCTCGTCGCTCTGCAGTGCGGCGCCTTCCACATCCGCTCGGGCGGCAAGACCTACTTCAACACCACCCCGCTCGGCCGGGCCGTGACCGGAACCCTGCTGGTGCGCGCCATGCTCGACGACGGGGTGGAGATCTGGGGCGACGGCTCCACCTACAAGGGCAACGACATCGAGCGGTTCT
>JBQCJQ010000585.1:0-4807 GCA_051952615.1 Humibacter sp. | reverse complement strand
GGCGACGCCGTGGACCGAGGAGATCCAGCAGGAGTTCTACGCCATGTACCACCGAGTCTTCGACCGCATCGTGGCGGTCGTCGGCGAGCAGGTCTGGGTGTTCAGCGACTTCGCGACGACCGCCGGCCCGATGCGGGTCGGCGGCAACCGCAAGGGAATCTTCACCAGGGATCGCAGCCCCAAGGGCGTCGCCCACGCGCTGCGGTCGCGATGGCTGAGCCGCGCCGGCCAGACACGGAACGACGACGCACGACACGACGACACGGGCCACGACGACACAGGCGACACGACAGGACGGCCGGGCGGCGACGCCCACCGGCCGCAAGAAAGGACGGAAACACGATGAACCCGCATGCACAGAGGAAACTGTCGCTGCTCCACGAGGTCGATCGCGGTCTCACGGTGACCGCCGCCGCCGACGGCGAGCCAGGCGTGCAGCTGATGCGGTACGTCTACCGCCCCGACGAGGTGCAGTACGAGTCGCCGCGCCCCTACGTGCACCCGATCCGCACGCCGGGCGGCCGTCTCGTGACGGTGTTCCGCCCCTGGGATCACGTCTGGCACAAGGGCGTCACCCTCGCGCTTCCCGTCGTGGGCGGCGACAACTTCTGGGGCGGTCCCACCTATACCCGCGCGGCGGCCGGATACGTCAAGCTGCCCAACAACGGCTCGCAGGATCACGAGCGCGTCACAGCGCTCACGCAGCGGGACGGCACGGCGGTGTTCGCGCACGAGCTCACCTGGCACCGGCAGCCCGCCGAGGGCGAGCAGATCGGCGTCGCGGTCTTCACGGAGCGCCGCAGTATCACTGCGACCCTGCTGCCCGAGCACGAGGCCTGGGTGCTCGGATGGCGCACCGTTCTCACCAACGTGTCGGGGGCATCCATCGAGATGGGCTCCCCGACCACCGAGGGCCGCGAGAACGCCGGGTACGGCGGGCTCTTCTGGCGTGGCCCGCGGGCTTTCACCGGCGGCGAGATCGTCGGCTCCGACGGCACGACCGGCGAGGACGTGCGCGGCACGCGCGGCGAGTGGGCCGGCTTCAACGGCCGTCACGACGGCGAGGACGGCGCGTCGACAGTCGTGTTCGTCGACCGATCGCCTTCGCAGGGCTTCGACACCAAGTGGTTCGCCCGCTCCGAGCCCTTCGCGTGCATCAACCCGGCGCCCTTCTTCGACCGGGTGCGCGTGATCGAGGCCGGCGAGACCATCGAGCTCCGGCACGCCGTGACCTTCGCGGACGGGGCATCGGACGCCGACAGGATGTCGGTGCTCGCGCGGACAGCACGCGGTGTCACCGAGAGCGCGGATGACGTCGTCGCGGGCATCCACTCCGAGACCAAGACCGAGACCGGGATTCACACCGACGCAGAGGGAGCGCGTTGACATGACCGAACAGAATGCGAACCAGCGACAGCCGAGGACGTTCACCGCGGACGCGCCTTTGCGTGTCGGGATCATCGGCACGGGCGGCATCGCGCGCAAGCACGCGTCGAGCCTTGCCGAGCTCGAGGGCCGCGCCCGCATCGTTGGCGCGTGCGACATCGACGCTGAGCGGGTCGAGGCGTTCCAGGCCGAGTGGGACGTGCCGGTCGGCACCACCGCCCTCGAGGAGCTGCTGGATGCCGTCGAGCTCGACATCGTGCACCTGTGCTCGCCTCCCGGGCTGCACAAGCAGCAGGCCGTCGTCGCGCTGCGCCGGGGCATCCACGTGCTCAGCGAGAAGCCGCCCGCGCTGTCCCTCGCGGAGCTCGACGAGATCGCGGAGGCGGAGCGCATCGGCGGCGCGCAATTCGCGACCATCTCGCAGCACCGCTTCGGATCACGGGCGGTCTGGCTGCGCGACCGGGTCGCCGACGGTGCACTCGGTCGTCCGCTGACCGCCGTGTGCAACACGCTCTGGTACCGGCCGGACTCGTACTTCGACGTGCCGTGGCGCGGCAACTGGGACATCGAGGGCGGCGGCCCGACCATGGGCCACGGCATCCATCAGATGGACACCACGCTGTCCATCCTCGGCCCGTGGTCGCAGGTCATCGCCGTCGCGGCCCGACAGGTCCGGCCCGTGGCCACCGAGGACCTCACGCAGGCGATCGTGACGCTGCAGAACGGCGCAGTCGTCAGCGTGGTGAACAGCCTGCTGTCGCCGCGCGAGACGAGCTATCTGCGGTTCGACTTCGAGTACGCGACTGTCGAGCTCGAGCACCTCTACGGGTACTCGGACGAGTCATGGAAGATCACGGCGGCGCCGGGCTTCGAGGAGCAGGTCGCCAAAGCCTGGGCACTCGGGCCGCACGGCATCGCCAGCAGCCACGCCGCCCAGTTCGCGGCGATCGTCGAGGCGCTGGAGAGCGGCGATCCCATTCCGGTGACCCTCGACCAGGCCCGAGGCACCCTGGAGCTCATCGCCGGGATCTACGCCTCGGCGTTCACCGGCACCGCTGTGTCGGCCGGTGACATCGACGCCGGCTCGCCCTTCTATCGCAGCATGGAAGGAAGCGGCGCGCCGTGGGCCGACGAGGTGGTCGTCTCGGAGAGAGTCTCGTGAGCGGGGCCGACGAGGCGCTCGCGAGGGGTCTTCCCGGCGGCGTCGCGGTGTCGCGGCTGCGGGTCTACGACTGGCCGACCGCCGACGGCGAACATGGTGGGTCGCCGCACCTGCACACGGCGTCGACAGAGGGCTACGTCGTGATCGCGGGTACCGGACGAGTGCAGACGCTGAGCTCCCAGGGGCTCGCCGTGACCGAGCTCGTGCCTGGAACGGTCGCGTGGTTCACGCCAGGCACGGTGCACCGGCTCATCAACGACGGAGGCCTCGACATCCTCACCCTGATGTCGAACGCGGGGCTCCCCGAGGCGGGCGACGCCGTGATGACGTTTCCCCCGGACGTGCTGGGCGATCCGGAGGAGTACGCGCGGCGTGCCGCGCTTCCGTCATCCGTCCCGTCCGAGGTGCGGGCGGATGCCGCACGTCGTCGTCGCGACCTCGCGCTGGAGGGCTTCACGGAGCTCTGCGCGCGGGCCGCGACCGACCTGGATGGCACCCTCGACGACCTGTATGCGTCAGCGTCTGCGCTCGTCGCCGACCGGGCCAGATCGTGGAAGCCGATCGTCGAGGCTGGACCGAGAGCTCAGCTCGCCGCCACCCTCATGCAACTGGAGCGGCTCAGCGCGGCGGAGGCGGGGCTGATGGCCGACTCGGGCATCCGGAGCACGACGCCGCGGCCCGACGAGCAGTTCGGCATGTGCGGCATGCTCACCACCTGGGGAGTCGGCTCGTGAGGCCGGTCCGTAGTAGAAAGCGTTTTCTGTTTGCGCTTGACGAAGCTCCGAGGTGGCAGGTAACGTGGCCACAGCGGTTTTCGGGAAGCGCTTTCCGAACCAGTTCGACCCATGCCGAAACGGGGTCGGACGCCGCGGATCACGGGATGATCCGCACCATGTATTCAATGTCGATTACTAGGGGGCTCGCGTGAGCGTCTTCGAAGAACTGCGATCTGTCAGATCGTCGAGATCGACGAGCAAGCGAGACAACAAGGCGGCATTCTTCTTCTTGTTGCCGTGGCTTCTCGGTCTCATCGTCATCACCGCGGGTCCGATGCTCGCGTCCATCTGGATCTCGTTGACGAATTACAACTTGATCCAGTCTCCGCAATTCATCGGTGTGCAGAACTACATCCGCATGTTCAACGATCCTCGTCTGTTGAATTCGTTGCGGGTCACGTTCGAGTACGTGTTCGTGTCGGTGCCGATCCAGTTGGTCCTGGCTCTCGCGTTGGCGTTGCTGCTGGATCGTGGCATGCGGGCGCTGCCGTTCTACCGGTCGGTGTTCTATCTGCCGTCGCTGTTGGGTGCGTCGGTGGCTGTGGCGATCCTGTGGCGTCAGATCTTCGGTCAGGACGGTCTGGTGAACCAGCTGCTGGGCCTGATCGGGTTCCACAACCTGCCGGGGTGGATCTCTGATCCGCAGTACGCGTTGGGCACGATCATCCTGCTGAACGTGTGGACGTTCGGTGCTCCGATGATCATCTTCCTCGCGGGTCTGCGGCAGATCCCGGACATGTACTACGAGGCGGCGTCGATCGATGGTGCGGGCAGGACGCGGAGGTTCTTCCACATCACGCTGCCGATGCTCAGCCCGATCATCTTCTTCAACATCATTCTTCAGCTGATCGGTGCGTTCCAGTCGTTCACGCAGGCGTTCGTCGTCTCGGGCGGGACGGGCGGGCCGTCGGATTCGACCATGTTCTATTCGCTGTATCTGTATCAGCAGGGCTTCAACCAGTTCGATATGGGATACGCCTCCGCGATGGCCTGGCTGCTGTTCATCATCATCGCGATCATCACGGCCGTGACGTTCGTCACCTCGAAGTATTGGGTGTTCTATGACAACTGAGACTGCAACCAGAGCCCTGCTCGTTCCCGCTGGTCGTCAAGGACGCGAGAAGTCGCGCAGCGTGCGGCACTCGATCTGGCGTGTGTGCAAGCACATCATCATGATCGCCGCGGCCGTCATCATGATCTATCCGCTGCTGTGGATGGTGGTGTCCTCGCTGCGCCCCAACAACGAGATCTTCACGAACCCGTCGATCATCCCGGACAGTTTCCAGTGGCAGAACTACACCGCCGGGTGGAACGCGCTGTCCTCGCCGTTCGGCCTGTACCTGGGCAACTCGCTGATCATCGTTCTCGGCGCAGTGATCGGGAACCTGCTCGCGTGCTCCCTGGCCGCGTACGCGTTCGCCCGCCTCGAGTTCCGGTTCAAGCGGGTCGCGTTCACGATCATGCTGCTGACGATCATGCTGCC
>JBQCJQ010000584.1:0-3332 GCA_051952615.1 Humibacter sp. | reverse complement strand
GCCGCCGAGGGCGCGATCGACGCGGCGAGCATCCTGAAGCCGTTGCTGGCGCGCGGTGAGCTGCAGACCATCGGTGCGACCACTCTCGACGAGTACCGCAAGCACTTCGAGAAGGATGCCGCACTGGAGCGCCGCTTCCAGCCCATCCAGGTGGCTGAGCCGTCGCTGCCCCACGCGATCAACATCCTCAAGGGACTGCGCGACCGCTACGAGGCGCACCACAAGGTGTCGATCACGGATGGCGCGATCGTCGCGGCCGCGAACCTCTCCGACCGCTACATCAGCGACCGCTTCCTCCCTGACAAGGCGATCGACCTGATCGACGAGGCCGGCGCCCGCCTGCGCCTTTCGATCCTGTCGGCGCCGCCGGAGCTGCGCGAGTTCGATGACAAGATCGCCAAGGTGCGCGAGCGCAAGGAAGCCGCGATCGAGGAGCAGGACTTCGAGAAGGCGGCATCGCTGCGCGACGAGGAGAAGAACCTGCTCGGCGAGCGGCTGCGCCTCGAGAAGCAGTGGCGCTCGGGAGACGTCAAGACCACGGCCGAGGTCGATGAAGGACTCATCGCCGAGGTGCTGGCCCAGGCGACGGGCATCCCTGTCTTCAAGCTCACCGAGGAGGAGTCCAGCCGGCTCGTCTTCATGGAGAAGGCGCTGCACCAGCGCGTCATCGGTCAGGAGGAGGCCATCTCGGCGCTCTCCCGCACGATCCGCCGTCAGCGCGCAGGCCTGAAGGACCCGCACCGCCCGAGCGGCTCGTTCATCTTCGCCGGCCCGACCGGTGTCGGAAAGACCGAGCTGGCCAAGGCGCTCGCCGAGTTCCTGTTCGACGACGAGTCGGCGATGATCTCGCTCGACATGTCGGAGTACGGCGAGAAGCACACGGTCTCACGCCTGTTCGGTGCCCCTCCCGGGTTCGTCGGCTTCGAGGAGGGCGGCCAGCTCACCGAGAAGGTCCGCCGCAAGCCGTTCAGCGTCGTGCTGTTCGACGAGATCGAGAAGGCGCACCCCGACATCTTCAACTCGCTGCTCCAGATTCTGGAGGAGGGACGTCTGACGGATGGCCAGGGTCGCGTCGTCGACTTCAAGAACACCGTCATCATCATGACCACCAACCTCGGTACGAAGGACATCTCCGGCGGCCCCGTCGGCTTCCTGGTCGAGGGCGACACGCAGACCGACTACGACCGGATGCGCGGCAAGGTGAACGAGGAGCTGAAGAAGAACTTCAAGCCCGAGTTCCTCAACCGTGTCGACGAGATCATCGTCTTCCCGCAGCTCGACAAGAGCGAGCTGCTGCAGATCGTCGATCTCTTCATCAAGCGCCTGAGCGACAGGATGCTCGACCGCGACATGACCATCGAACTGACCACTCCCGCGAAGGAGAAGCTCATCGAGGTGGGCTTCGACCCCTCGCTCGGTGCTCGGCCGTTGCGTCGCGCGGTGCAGCACGAGGTGGAGGACCGTCTCAGCGAGAAGATCCTGCACGGCGAGCTCAACGCCGGCGACCACGTGACCGTCGACTTCGTGAACGGCGAGTTCGTGTTCACGACCGCGGCACGCAAGGACCCGGTGGGTGCGCTATCGGCAGGCCCGGTCGGGACCGGCTCGGTGACGCCGGACCTCGCAGCCGGACTGTAGGCATCCGCTCCACGAAAGGGGTCGGCCCGTTTGGGTCGGCCCCTTTCCGCATCCCTAGACTGGAGCGCGTGCCAGACCTCCATACCGAGCCCATCTCGACCATCGAGACGCAGGGGTTCCGGGTGCGACGAGCGCACACGGGCGACGTGCCGGGCATCCAGCAGCTCGTGCAGCCGCTGGTGGACAGCCGCATCCTGCTCGGCAAGGAGAGGGTCGCGCTGTACGAGGCGGTGCAGGAGTTCCGCGTAGCGGTGGATGCCGCAGGAAACCTGATCGGATGTGGCGCCCTTCACGTGCTCTGGGAAGACCTGGGCGAGGTTCGCACGCTCGCGGTGGCCGACGAGTGGCGCGGCCGCGGCGTCGGTCACGCGATGCTGGAGCGCCTCGAGCACGACGCCGTCGGCCTGGGTCTGAGCCGGCTCTTCTGCCTGACGTTCGAGGTGCGATTCTTCTCGCAGCACGGATTCGTCGACATGGGCCACGAGACCGTCGATCCGGATGTCTACAACGAGCTCCTGCGCAGCCGCGACGAGGGCGTCGCGGAGTTCCTCGATCTGGCGAGGGTGAAGCCGAACACGCTCGGCAACACCCGCATGATCAAGCTTCTCTAGGTGCCATCGCCGGCCGCCGTAGGTTCGGAGCCGGCGGCGTTCACGGTCATCCGCGTTACCACGGCCGCGGCCTGCGATTGCGCCTTGCGATCGGCGAGTTGCCACAGGTGCCGCACTGCTCGCGCTTAACCTGTCTGCATGTCGAGCCTGAAGCATCCGGTCGGCCCCCAGTCGGGGAGGGTGTATTGGCGTCGACGACTCGTCGTCGGGCTGGCGCTCGTCGCGATCATCGTGGTCGTGCTGCTCATCGTGTTCGCTCCGCGAGGCAAGTCGGATGCCAGCGCACCGGTCGCCACGCACACCGCAGTCACCTCGAGCTCACCGAGGCCGACCACGAACCCGACGACCGTTCCGACGACGCACGCGACGGCGAGCGGCAAGGCGTGCGACACGTCGGCCGTGGATGTCGAGGCGATCACGGACTCGAGCAGCTACAACGCCAGCACGCAGCCGAAGATGTCGTTCTCGATCACCAACACGGGATCGACGCCGTGCACCTTCGATGTGGGAACGGCGAAGCAGGTCTTCACGATCACGAGTGGCAACGAGGTGTACTGGACGTCGACCGACTGCCAGACCGGAGTGAAGAGCACGGTCGTGATGCTGGAGCCGGGCAAGACACTGACGTCGGTTCCGATCGCCTGGGACCGCACCCGCTCTGACCCGTCGACCTGCAAGGCGACCAGCCGGCCGCCGGTGCCGGCAGGGGGAGCCTCCTACCACCTCAAGGTCCAGGTCGACGGCGTCACCTCGACGACGACGAAGCAGTTCCTGCTGTACTGACGACTGTGAACTCGGGATTGTCCGGGTGCTCGGTGATGGGTCGACGGGCCGATCAGGGATGACCCTCAGCGGTTCGCGCGATGCTGGGCGACTGCGACTCGGTACGCCTGCACCATGGCCCATGCCTCGGGACGCTCATCCCGATCGTTGCCCTTGTGGGGGTGGGCGAGCTGCCATGATTCGAGCGCGCTGGCGTAGTCCCGAGCGACTCGCGCGGCCGACACGATCGTCTTCGTCTTGCAGATCGGCTCTCCGTCGGTGGTGTGCACCTCGTATTCATCGGCCTGCTCCGCGGTGGCG
>JBQCJQ010000583.1:0-2062 GCA_051952615.1 Humibacter sp. | reverse complement strand
GTCGCTCACACTCGGCTCCTTCATCACCGTCACCGGCGAACTGAAGCACGACGAGCGCGTGAAGCTCGGCGGCATCGAGATCAAGATCGAGTCGCTGACCGTGAAGACCTACGCGCATCCCGAGCTGCCGATCGCGGCGGACTCCGCGCTGGACAAGCGGCTGGATTACCGGTTCCTCGACCTGCGCCAGCCGCGCAACACCCTGATCTTCCGTGTGCAGACCACGCTCGAGCACGCCTGGCGCACCTGGTGGATCGAGAACGGCTTCCTCGAGGTGCACACGCCGAGCTTCATGGCGACGCCGTCGGAGTCCAGGGCCGAGCTGTTCCAGCTCGACTACTTCGACATGGGCACCGCCTACCTGGCGCAGAGCCCGCAGCACTTCAAGCAGATGGCGCAGGCCGCCGGGTTCGGCAAGGTGTTCGCCATCACGCCGGTGTTCCGCGCCGACCCGTCGTTCACCTCGCGCCACGCGGCCGAGTACACCTCGGTCGACGCCGAGATGAGCTGGATCGACTCGCACGAAGACGTCATGTCCATGCAGGAGCAGCTCATGGTCGCCGGCCTCACGGCGGTCAAGGAGAAGCACGGCGACGAGATCCTCGCCGCATTCGGCATCGAGGTGCAGGTGCCGACGACGCCGTTCCCCCGCATCCCTCTCGCCGAGGCGCACGAGATCCTCAAGGCGCGCGGCTACACCGTGCCCCGCGAAGACGGCGACATGGACCCGGAGGGCGAACGTCAGATCGCCGCCTACGTCAAGGAGACCTACGGCCACGACTTCGTGTTCCTCACCGACTACCCGCTGTCGATCCGGCCGTTCTACCACATGGTGGATGACGAGACGGGGCTCACCAAGAGCTACGACCTCATCTACAACGGGGTCGAGATCACGACGGGCGCACAGCGCGAGCACCGCATCGAGGTGCTCGAGGCGCAGGCCACCAAGAAGGGACTCGAGCTCGCCGGACTCGAGTCTTACCTCGACTTCTTCCGGTACGGCATCCCGCCTCACGGTGGCTTCGGCATGGGCCTGGCCCGCGTGCTCATGCTGCTGCTCGGCGAGGCATCGATCCGCGAGGTGACGTTCCTGTTCCGCGGCCCGACGCGCCTGACCCCGTAGGGCCCGTCCTGGCCCCGTGGATGGCCTGCCCCGTGGGCCCCGTCCGCAATGGCGCCATTTGCGCTCTATCGCGCCAGTTCGGTTGGCGCAATAGCGCGCAAGTGGCGCAATTGGTGGGGTAGGGCCGGGGTAGGGGTCGGGAACGGAGGGCGTCAGGCGAAGGCTGCCGCGTCGTAGTACGTGACGTGGGATGTCCACCCGTGCGGCATCAACAGGTCCGACCACTCCTCGCGGGCCGCATCCGTGTCGAAGCTCACGTCGACGCGCTCGCGCCACCTGCCGTCGGCCATGCGCTGCAGAGTCGCCTCCCACGTGACGCCCGGGGTCTGCTTCGCCTGCAACCGCAGGTGCAGGCCGATGCCGCGCTCCTGCGACAACAGCCTGATCAGCCCGGAGTAGACGGATGCCCGTCCCACTTCCTCGAACCACGGCCGCAGACTGCGCACGAGCACGTCCGCGCTCCACAGAACGGTCGTCGGGAAGCCGGTGCGCGACTGGTAGATGTCCACCGCGATCACGCCGGGCACCCGCCGCAGAGTGATCCGAACGTGGTCGCGGGTCTCACCGTCTTGAACGGCCGAGCGGAACGAGATCGGAACGGCCGGCATCGCCATGTCGACGCCGACGCGTTGCGCCGCATAGTCCGCGATCGTCTGCTCGCCGGCGAAGAACGGGCTGATGCCCTCGAGATACCTGGCCACTTCGGGCGATGGCGGGCTCTGCTCGATCGATCCGGCCGTCTCGGCGTAGCTCGGCGAGTGGTGGGTGACGGCGATGCGGTAACCGAGTGGCAGGGGCGGACCGGCCTTCACGGTGAGCCACTCGGCGGCATCCCCCGCGATGACCATGCCAGGGATGCCCGGCGCGGCGCCCTCGACGATGACCGGGTTCTCCCGTCCCTCGAGCCGCGGCACGGCATCCAGCACATGCTCCAGCGAG
>JBQCJQ010000582.1:0-2010 GCA_051952615.1 Humibacter sp. | reverse complement strand
GGGGGGGGTGTGGGGGGGGGGGGTTGCCCCTATTTGGGTTTGCGCGGGGGGGGTGTGGGGGGGGGGGGGGGGGGGGGGGGGGGGGGGGGGGTAGCGGGGGGGGGGGGGGGGGGGGGGGGTGGGGGTGGGGGTGGGACGGGCGGGCCGGGTCAGGCGGCGGGGCCGGAACCCAGGGTCACCGTCACGTTGTTCGAGGAACCGTTGCCGTCGGTGTAGGTGATCTGCACCTTCTGGCCCGGCTTGAACTGCGAGAGCGCGGTCGTCAGGTCGCTGGAGGACGAGATGGCGTTGCCGTTCACCGCGGTGATGGTGTCGCCGGCCTGCAGACCGGCGTTCGCCGCCGCAGTGCCGTCGATGACCTGCGAGATCTGAGCACCAGCGACGCTCGACGAGTAACCGTTGCCCGAGCCGTCGCTGTAGCCGAAGCTGTTGCTGCTGCCGCTGCCGTCACCGAAGCCGAAGCCGTTCGACCCGTCACCGAGTCCGCCGGTCGAGCCGCCTGTCGAGCCGCCCGTCGAGCCGTCGGAGCCGACCTCGACGCCGAGGAAGGCGGGAAGACCGATGGTGATGGTGGAGCTCGCCTTGCCGGAGTCGATCTGGTGGGCGATGCTCAGGGCGTCCTTGATCGGGATGGCGTAGCCGTCGGGCGTCGACGAGCCGGACGAGGCGGCGGTGTCGATGCCGATGATCTTGCCGTTCGAGTTGAACATCGGTCCGCCCGAGTCGCCGGCCTGGATGTCAGCGTCGGTCTCGATCAGCCCGTTCAGGGTCTCGGAGGCGACGGCATCCTCGGCCTGCGTCGTGATGGTCTTGTCCGTGCCGGTGATGCTGCCGCTCGCCGAGGTGAGGGTGCCGGTTCCACCTGCGTTGCCGACGGCGGTGACGTTGTCGCCGACCGAGACGTTGCCGCTCGCGTCGAGGGGGGCGGTCGTGAGACCCGAAGCGCCCTCGAGCTTGAGCACGGCGACGTCATCCGTGGCGTCGGTGCCGACCACGTCTGCCGTGTAGCTCTTGCCGGTGGAGGCGACGGTCACCTTGATGCTGGTCGAGCCCTCCACAACGTGGTTGTTGGTGAGGATCTCGCCGTTCGAGGTGAGGATGATGCCCGTTCCGGCAGCCTGTGCGCCCTGGTACTGCAGCACGGTGTCGATGAGAACGACGCCCTTCGCCTCGTTCGCGGTCGCAACGGGGCCCGTCGAGCCGGATCCGCTCTGACCCGACTGGGCGCCGTTGGAGCCGCCGAACGGGTCGGTGCCGGTCGATCCGCCGAAGGGGTCGGTGGTCGAGCCGTTGGACGACCCGTTGCCCGAGCCGGTGTAGGGGTTGTAGCCGGCGCGCTCGTTGGAGCTGTGTGACGACGACGCCGCGGACAGCGCCGAAGCCACTGTGTTCACGGCGGTGTAGCTGAGGGCCGCTCCGCCGGCGGTGAAGATCGCGGTCGCTGCAGCGCCGGCAACGATCCAACCGGCCAGGTGCCGGCGCTGTTTCTGGTTGCTCATGACAAATCCTGTTCTGATGTGATGGTCCGTGTTCGACGGCCTGGTGCCGAGGTCGATTGCTCAAGTGCACCGTGCTCACGCGGAAAACCTCTTTGACTCCTCCATGTAAAAGCTATGAATGGTGAGCCCTAGCTGGGAGTTCACTGGATGCGAAGAGTCCATCGCCCATGACCGACGGCGCACTCGCTTGACACTCATATGGACGCTCCATAGCCTGGGTCCAGAAACAATTCTCCTTCTGAACGAAATGTTTCGCACCGATCGACCGGTGACATTCGGCACGTTGGTGGCGATCCGCCAAGGCACGCCGGCTAACGAGCACCACGAGAGACAGCGAGGTCCAGCGCCATGCCACAAACGCCCCCGCCCGGGTTCGTACGAACCGAGGGAACCCGGTTCCTCGACGGATACGGCAACCCGATCCGCTTCACCGGCGTCTGCGTCGGCGGCTGGCTCAACATGGAGAACTTCGTCTCCGGGTATGCCGCGAACGAGTCGATGATGCGCACGA
>JBQCJQ010000581.1:0-2925 GCA_051952615.1 Humibacter sp. | reverse complement strand
GGCATCCCATCCCGGGAACCGAGCGGCGCATCGAGGTGGACGCGGTGTGCGTCAGCCACGGCTTCACGCCACGGCTCGAGCTCGCGATCGCCGCGGGTTGCGAGCTGACGGATGACCGGTTCGTCGCGGTCCGCGACGATCAGCAGACCTCGGTGCCCGGCGTCTTCGCCGCCGGCGAGATCACCGGGATCGGCGGTGTGGACCTCGCCTGGGCGGAAGGCACCGTTGCGGG
The DNA here is from genome assembly GCA_051952615.1 of Humibacter sp. Taxonomy (GTDB): domain Bacteria; phylum Actinomycetota; class Actinomycetes; order Actinomycetales; family Microbacteriaceae; genus Humibacter. The sequence goes on along the minus strand of JBQCJQ010000581.1, from coordinate 2,693 downwards.
GGCTGCCGCCGCGATCGCTGCGGACGGTGGCGTGAACGCTGCGGGCGACCCGACCCCGGAGCTGCGGCGAGCGCGTCGGTCTCGTGCCGTCTTCAGCGACTTCGCGCGACGTCTCGACGCAGCGCATGGCATCCCGCCGGGATGGGGCGACGAGCTCACGGATGACACGCTCATCTGCCGGTGCGAAGAGGTGACGTACGGGCAGCTTCGCGCGGTCGCCGAGTCGACGCCCTCCGCGGGCCTGCGCTCCCTGAAGCTGACCACTCGCGTTTCTCTCGGTCCGTGCCAGGGCAGGATCTGCGGACGGAACGCCGAACAGCTGCTCGCACGCCTCGCGCCGGCGGGAGAGCTGCGCGACGCGGTCTCGACGGACAGACGCCCCATCGTGACCCCGCAGCGGATCGGCGACCTCGCGGCACTCGACAGCGTTGCAGAGCACCAGGCACGCTCATCCGAGCCTGCCGACACCGCTCAGTACGACGGAAAGGAAAGGTGAACCAGATGGCGAACGGCATTTCACTCGGGGGAGTCGTCGTCGCGACCGCGCTCCCGTACAAGGCGGATCCGGCGGCCCCCGCCGGCCTTGCCGTCGACTTCGACAGGTATGCGGAGCACTGCGACTGGCTCCTGACCGAGGGATGTCGCGGGGTCGGCCCCAACGGATCGCTCGGCGAGTACTCGTCGCTCACCGACGACGAGCGTCGCACGGCCGTCAAGGTGGCGGTCGAGGCGGTGGGCGATCGTGGCATCGTGATCGCGGGCGTCCACGCTCCCGGATGGCACCTCGCCAAGGAATGGGCCCAGCGTGCCGCGGAGGACGGTGCTCATGCCGTTCTGGCACTCCCGCCGACGATGTACCGCGCGACGCCGTCGCAGGTGATCGAGCACTACACGCACATCGCCGAGGTCGGTCTGCCCGTCATGGTCTACAACAACCCGATCGACACCAAGGTCGACCTGGTGCCCTCGCTGGTCGCCGAGCTCGCGCAGATCGAGAACATCGTCGCGGTCAAGGAGTTCTCCGGCGACGTTCGGCGGGCGTTCGAGATCGCCGAGCTCTGCGACATCGAAGTGATCGCCGGCGCGGATGACGTGCTCTTCGAGCTGCTGCTCGACGGCGCCGTCGGCTGGTTCGCCGGATTCCCCAACGCGTTCCCGCGCGAGTCGGTCGAGATCGTCGACCTCGTGAAGGCTGGACGCATCGAGGAGGCGCGCGAGCTTTACCGCCACCTGGTCGCGATCTTCCGCTGGGACTCGCGCACCGAGTTCGTGCAGGCGATCAAGCTCGGCATGGACATGGTCGGACGCTACGGCGGTCCGTGCCGTCCGCCGCGCGGACCGCTCACCCCCGAGCAGGAGCTGCAGGTGCGTGCCGACATGCAACGCGCCATCGACTACCTCGGCTCACGCGAGACCGTGTCGGTCTGACATGCGCTCGAACAAGCTCTACACGGCGGTCGACTCGCACACCGAGGGGATGCCCACCCGTGTCGTGACGGGCGGAGTCGGCGTCATCCCCGGCGCAACGATGAACGAGCGGCGGCTCTACTTCATCGAGCACCTCGACCACATCCGCAAGCTCCTGGTGAACGAGCCGCGGGGCCACAGCGCGATGAGCGGGGCGATCCTGCAGCCGCCGACCCGTCAGGATGCCGACTTCGGTGTTCTCTACATCGAGGTCTCCGGATGCCTGCCCATGTGCGGTCACGGCACGATCGGCGTCGCGACGGTGCTGGTCGAGACGGGCATGGTGGAGGTGACGGAGCCGGTCACGGTGATCCGCCTCGACACTCCGGCGGGTCTCGTGGTGGCGAATGTGGCGGTCGAGGACGGCCATGCGAGCTCGGTGACGATCCAGAACGTGCCGTCGTACTGCGAGCGGCTCGACCAGGTGGTGAGCGTGCCCGGGCTCGGCGATGTGCCGTACAGCCTGGCGTTCGGCGGGAATTTCTACGCGATGGTGCGATTGGATGACCTCGGTCTGCCCTTCGACCGTTCGGCCGCACCGCAGATCATGGACGCAGGGCTCCGCATCATGTCGGCGATCAACGAGCAGGATCCGCCGTCGCACCCGCTCATCGACGGCATCGACCACTGCCATCACGTCGAGTTCATCGCGCCCGGATCGGATGCCACGTACTCGCGGCACGCGATGGCGATCCATCCCGGCTGGTTCGACCGCTCCCCGTGCGGAACGGGAACGTCAGCACGGATGGCCGAGCTGTGGGCGCGCGGTGAGCTGTCGCTGGGCGACGACTTCGTCAACGAGTCGTTCATCGGCTCGACGTTCACCGGCAGGCTGATCGAGGAGACCTCGGTCGAGGGCATCCGGGCGGTCATCCCGACCATCACGGGCCGAGCCTGGATCACCGGAATCGGCCAGTACCTGCTCGACCCGACCGACCCGTTCCCCGAGGGCTTCGAGTTCTGACGCCCGGCCGTCCACGCCGCTCTCCGGCGGTCCCCGCCCGCGTGAGACGTCGACCCACCGTGCGAGACTTCGAGTACGCGACGAAACTTGTGCCTATGCGCGAAGTCTCATCGCACACTCGAAGTCTCACGTCACGGCGGCGGCGGCGGGGTGAGGGTACGGCCTAGCGTTCGCGCAGCCACACGCGCATGTCGCTCACCTCGCGGTTCGCCCACGCGAAGTACGGGATGCCCGTGAGCCGCTCACCCTCGGTGCCGGTCAC
>JBQCJQ010000580.1:0-4231 GCA_051952615.1 Humibacter sp. | reverse complement strand
GCGACGAGCGCACGCTTCACCCGCCACGCCGCGAACACCGCGACGAGGCTGATCACGAAGTGGATGACCAGGAACACGTCGGCCAGCCCGGCACCCAGCAGCACGCCCGCCACCAACGGGCCGGCCGCGGAGAACGCGGTCTGCAACGCGGCGACCGTGCCGAGGGTCTGCCCGACCATGCCCTTCGGCGCCAGGGATGCGGTGAGCGGGTTGAGCACGGGGCTGTAGATCGTCTCACCGACCGCGAAGACCCCGAACGTCATCACGAAGAGAGCCGAGGCGATGCCCGGCATGAACTGCGCAACAGACAGGATGACCCACGAGACCGCCCAGATGCCGCCGACAGCCATCAGCAGCACGGGTGCCGTTCTCTTGGCCGTGAGCTTCACGACGACCACCTGGATCGCGACGATCACGAGGCAGTTGACCGCCGCCGCCGTGCCGATCGCGGAGGGGTCGACCTTCAGCGTCGTGAGCGCGTATGCGGGCAGACCCGACTCGAACTGCGCGTAGAAGCCCAGCGCCAGCGTGATCGTCACCACGGCCGTCCACCGCATGGCCGGCTCGGCGAAGATCGCTCGAAGGGCTCCGCCGAAGCGGCGCCGACCCGGGTCTGAGTCTTCGCGGTCCAAGACGGCGATGGCCCCGGTCTCGGCGTCGACGGCGCCGAGAGCACGAGCGGATGCCCGACCCTCGTCATCCGCACCGGCAACGTTCACCCGGGCGACGTCATCCACGATCGCCGGCACCAGGCCACGCGACCAGACCCGCGCTCCCGCGACCGCGATGATCGCGGAGGACAGCACGAACCCGGCGGCCGCCATCACGAAGCCGATGTCGAGCCCGTTCGTGCGGTTCAGGTCGACGACCAGGCCGGCGAGGAACGCACCGGCCGCCATGCCGAGCGACTCTCCGGTGAACTTGTACGCGAAGATCTTGCGTCGGTCCGCATTGGATGACCACCGCAGCGCCAGCACCTGCTTGGCGGGCACAGCGGCGGAGAGCCCGAGGCCGAACACGAGCATGCCGGCGAGGACCGGCGCCGGCTGGTTCACGAAGACCAGGGATCCGACGGCCGCGGCACCGATCAGCTGCGAGACGACGACAACCACCACCGGGTTGAACCGGTCGGCGAGCCTGCCTGCCACCGGTGCAGCGACGAGGGCGCCGACCGAGAACAGGGAAGATGCCCCGGCAGCGACGAGCGCGCCCCACCCGCGGGTGTCGGCCGCGTAGGCGTACTGGAAGGGGAGTACGGCTCCCCATCCGAGTGATCCGATGGCTGACGCGAGCACGAGAAGCATCGCGCGCATGATGGCACCCCCTCTTGGGTCTCTGAGTCGTCGGTCACTGGGCTCGCTGACGCTGGGCTCACGGGCTCCTGGGCACCGGGTGCCTGGGCACCGGGCTGGTTGGCACCTGGCCCCGCGGAGCCTCCCGGCACACACACCCTCGGAACTTCGACGACTTACGGTTCGAACATGAAGTGTTCGATATCGAAATATTAGCAACCGAAGAAGGCGTGCGAGAATTCCCGTATGCCGAAAAGGACCCCGAGCGCGCCCGAACTGCATCGTCAGGCGGTCGCCACCTACGTCGCCGCGGGCGGTGAGGAGTCGGTTCAGCGGGTGATCACGGCCGTTCAGAGCCTCACGAAGAAGCTCGACCAGTGGTACGCGCGGCAGCTCGCCGACCTCGACCTCGCCGCCGGCGAGTGGTCGGTGGTGACCGCGCTGGCGAAGGCCGGCGAGCCGCTCACGCCGAGTCAGCTCGCCGATCTGACGAACGTCGCTCCGTCATCCATGACGCATCGGCTCGACAAGCTCGCCGAGCGTGGTCTGGTGGAGCGCACGCCGGATGCCGGCAACCGCACCCGCATCTTCGTCAGCCTCACCGACGAGGGGTGGGAGCTGTTCGGTCTCGCGATCCGCGGGTCGGACGTCGTGGAGTCCGACGTGCTGCAAGACCTCAGCGACGCCGAGCGGAGCGAGCTCGCCCGGCTGCTCGAAGTGGTGATCGCGCGCCTCGACGACGTCGACGCGTAGGCGCCCGCCCGGCCCCCTCCCATCGCGTCACTCGACCGGGGTGACCTCCAGGTGGTCGCCGTCGATCGCGAGGTCGACGCGCACGACACTGCCGTCACGGATGCGCCCCTCGAGCAACGCGGTCGCGAGCCGGTCGTCGATCTCGTGCTGCATCAGACGGCGCAGCGGCCGGGCCCCGTAGATCGGGTCGTAGCCACGCTCGGCGAGCCAGGCACGGGCATCCGGCGTCACGCCGAGCTCGAGACGGCGCTCGTGCAGCCGGGCCTGAAGGCGGTCGATGTACAGCGACACGATCTCGCCGAGCTCCTCCTCGCTGAGCGCGGAGAACACGACGATGTCGTCGAGCCTGTTCACGAACTCGGGCTTGAACTCCTGACGAACGAGCGCCTGCACCGCCTCCTCCTTCTCCGCCCATGTCAGCGAGGGGTCGACGAGGAACTGCGACCCCAGGTTCGAGGTGAGGATCAGGATGGTGTTGCGAAAGTCGACCGTGCGACCCTGGCCGTCGGTGAGACGTCCGTCGTCGAGTACCTGCAGCAGCAGGTCGAACACCTCGGGGTGCGCCTTCTCGACCTCATCGAGCAGGATGACGCCGTAGGGGCGACGACGAACCGCCTCGGTCAGCTGGCCGCCCTGTTCGTAGCCGATGTATCCGGGAGGGGCGCCGACCAGGCGGGACACCGTGTGCTTCTCGCCGTACTCCGACATGTCGATGCGCACCATGGCGTGCTCGTCGTCGAAGAGGAACTCGGCGAGCGCCTTCGCCAGCTCGGTCTTGCCCACCCCGGTCGGGCCGAGGAACAGGAACGAGCCGGTCGGACGGTTGGGGTCGCTGATGCCGGCGCGCGACCGACGCACGGCATCCGCAACCGAGTGCACCGCGCGCTTCTGGCCGATCAGCCTCTTGCCGAGCTCGGTCTCCAAGTGCAGCAGCTTCTCCGTCTCGCCCTGCATCAGGCGGCCGACCGGGATGCCCGTCCACGCCGCGATCACGGCGGCGATGTCTTCTTCGGTGACCTGCTCGTTGACCATGCGCTCTTCGCCGGGCGCGTTCTCGGCTCGCTCGGCTTCGGCGAGGTCGCGCTCCAGCTGCTTGATCGTCTCGTACTCGAGCTTGGACGCCTTGGCGTAGTCCGCCTCGCGCAGCGCACGGTCGCGCTCGGTGACGGCTTCGTCGAGCTTCTTCTTGAGGTCGCCGACGCGGTTGAGGCTCATGCGCTCGCGCGCCCACCGGGCCTCCAGGTCCGCAAGCTCTCGCTCGTGCGTGACGAGCTCCTCGCGCAGCTTGGCGAGTCGCTCCTTCGAGGCGTCGTCCTTCTCCTTCTTGAGGGCGAGCTCCTCGAGCTTCATGCGGTCGACCTGGCGCTTGAGCTGGTCGATCTCGACAGGCGACGAGTCGATCTCCATCTTGAGCCGGCTCATCGCCTCGTCGATCAGGTCGATCGCCTTGTCGGGCAGCTGCCGCGACGTGATGTACCGGTTGGAGAGCGCTGCGGATGCCACGAGCGCGGCATCCGAGATCGTCACGCCGTGGTGCGCCTCGTAGCGCCCCTTGAGCCCGCGCAGGATCGCGATGGTGTCCTCGACGCTCGGCTCGCCCACGTACACCTGCTGGAAGCGGCGCTCCAGTGCGGCGTCCTTCTCGATGTACTCGCGGTACTCGTCGAGCGTGGTGGCGCCGATGAGGCGCAACTCGCCACGGGCCAGCATCGGCTTGAGCATGTTGGATGCCGCAACCGAGCCCTCTCCGCCGCCTGCGCCCATCAGCAGATGCAGCTCGTCGACGAAGGTGATGACCTGTCCGTTCGACTCGTCGATCTCCTTGAGCACGGCCTTGAGGCGCTCCTCGAACTGCCCGCGGTACATGGCACCGGCAACCAGCGCGGAGATGTCGAGCGACACGAGGCGCTTGTTCTTCAGCGACTCGGCGACGTCGCCCGCGACGATGCGCTGCGCGAGACCCTCGACGACGGCCGTCTTTCCCACGCCGGGCTCGCCGATGAGCACAGGGTTGTTCTTGGTGCGCCGGGTCAGCACCTGGCTGACGCGGCGGATCTCGGAGTCGCGCCCGATCACCGGGTCGAGCTTGCCGGCCTTGGCAAGCGCGGTGAGGTCGATTCCGTACTGTTCGAGCGCGCTCTTCGCGTCCTCCTGCGTGGAGGGGGCGCCCTGCATGTTCGCCATAC
>JBQCJQ010000579.1:0-3683 GCA_051952615.1 Humibacter sp. | reverse complement strand
CTCGCCGAGAGCAAGTGACGGGCGGCTGATGGGTATCGGGAACTTCGTGGTGTCGGCACCGCTGCTGCTGACCGTGCCGGTCGCGCTGCTGGCGGGGCTCATCTCGTTCGCATCGCCGTGCATCCTTCCGCTCGTACCCGGCTATCTCGCCTACATCGGCGGGTTCACCGACGGACGGTCTACTGCCGGCGAGGGTGACCGCGGCGGGCAGCGGCGGCTCGTGCTCGGGGTGGCGCTCTTCGTGCTCGGGTTCGCGGCCGTGTTCGTGCTCAGCGGCTTCGTGTTCGGCGCCCTCGGATTCTGGATGATCCACTGGCGCGACCTCATCACGCGCATCGCCGGCGTCATCCTGATCCTGCTCGGCCTTGTCTTCGTCGGGCAGTTCACGTTCCTGCAGCGCACGTTCAAGCCCCAGTGGCGACCCATCACGGGTCTTGCCGGCGCGCCCCTGCTCGGCATCATCTTCGCGATCGGCTGGAGCCCATGCACCGGCCCGACGCTCGTGGCGATCGAGTCGATGAGCTACTCCAGCGGGTCGGCGTGGCAGGGGGCGGTGCTCGCACTGTTCTACGCGATCGGCCTCGGCGTGCCGTTCGTGCTGATCGCGCTCGGCCTCGGCTGGGCATCCGGCGCCGTCGCGTTCCTGCGCAGGCACATCCGCATCATCAACATCGTGGGCGGCGTGCTGCTGATCGCGATCGGCGTGCTCATGGTCGTCGGCCTCTGGAACCAGTGGATCATCGCGCTTGCGGGGGTGATCCCGAGCTTTGGAACAGCACTCTGACTCGTCGACGACGGTGGATTCGGGAACGACGGTGGACTCGGCAGCGAGCGTGGACTCAGCGACGACGGTGAAGGAATCCGCACGGGCCGCGCGCATCGACGCCCGTCCGGACGGCCACGTCGACACCGACGATCTCGCGCCCGATACCGGCGCGGACGGCGGCGGCATCGGCCAGCCGAAGCTCGGCCTCGTCGGGTGGCTGCGCTGGATCTGGCGTCAGCTCACCAGCATGCGCACGGCGCTGTTCCTCCTGCTGCTGCTCGCGGTGGCCGCCGTGCCGGGCTCCCTGGTGCCGCAGCACACCAGCGACCCGAACGGTGTGGTGCAGTACCAGCAGTCGCACCCCGCGCTGTACCCGATCCTCGACAAGCTGCAGGTGTTCGACACCTACACGTCGGTGTGGTTCTCGGCCATCTACCTGCTCTTGTTCGTCTCGCTCGTCGGCTGCGTTGTGCCCCGCATCAAGCACCACTTCGAAGCGATGCGTGCGGCGCCCCCGCGCACTCCGGCGAGGCTGCAGCGCATGGCGGGCTTCCGGGTGCGGGTTCTGCAGGGTGCATCCACGAACGGCTCGACAGTGGATGCCGGTGCCGCGCGTCATGCCGCCGTGACGGCCGCGCAGAAGCTGCTCAAGTCATCCGGTTATCGCACCGTCGTGTTCGAGAACGCGCGGGACGCCTCGGTGTCTGCGGAGCGCGGATACCTGCGCGAGACCGGCAACATCGTGTTCCACGCGGCGCTGGTCGGCATCCTGCTCGCGGTCGGTGTCGGCGGAGGCTTCGGCTACACAGGGCAGCGCATCGTGGTGGATGGCCAGTCGTTCGTGAACACGCTTGTGAACTACGACTCGTTCAACCCCGGCCGGTTCGTGAACACCAGCTCGCTGACGCCGTACTCGCTGACGCTGAACGGTCTCGACGTCACCTACGTGACGAACAACAAGAACGCGATCGGCGCACCGAGCGACTACACCGCGCACGTCACGACGACGCAGGACGGCCAGTCGAATAAGCAGACCATCAAGGTCAACTCGCCGCTCGGCATCGGGGGCACCAACGTCTATCTGCTCGGCAACGGCTACGCCCCCGTTCTGACCGTTCGTGACGCGGATGGCAAGGTGGTGTTCCACGAGGCGACACCGTTCCCGTCCCAGAACGCGAACATGATGTCGCAGGGCGTCATCAAGGTGCCGGACGGGCTGAAGCAGCAGCTCGGCATGATCGGGCTGTTCTATCCGACGGCGTCGAAGCTGTCGTCCGGTGCGCTGGCATCCACATTCCCCGGCACCCGCAACCCGGTCATCGACCTCTCGGTATATTCCGGAGACCTTGGCCTCGACAAGGGCGTTCCGGTGTCCGTCTACACGCTCGACATCGACAAGCTGAAAGAGATCGCGGGCCCGGGCATCAAGACCAAGGGACTCCAGCTCAAGCCGGGCGAGACCGCCCAGCTGCCGAACGGGCTCGGGTCCGTCACGTTCGACGGTGTGCAGCGGTTCGCGAGCCTCGACATCCATCACGACCCGACGCAGGGCTGGGTTCTGCTCTTCGCGATCCTGGTGCTCGGTGGACTGCTCACCTCGTTGTTCGTGCCACGGCGCAGGCTGTGGGTGAAGGCCGTGACCGAGCCGGATGGCTCGTTGCGGCTGGAATACGCGGGGCTCGCCAGAGGCGAAGACCCCCGGTTGGCGGATGCCGTTGCATCGTTCTCCGACCGACACATCGCCCGCCTGACCGGGCGGTCCACCGGGTCGACCGACCATTCGACGACGTAGGATTCATCACATCGTGTTCGATACCTTCTCGCAGATCTTCATCTATGTGGCCATGGGCCTCTACGCGGTCGCGTTCATCTTCTTCGCGCTCGACCTTGCGCGACGAAGTGCGCGTGCCACCATCCCCGCATCCGTGCCGAGCGCGGTGTCGCGTCGCTCAGCCGGAGCGGAAGACGTCGTCTTCGTCGAGGCGGGCGCTGCCCGTGCGGATGCCTCCGCAACGGCGACCGCGACCCTCACCGCGGAGGGCGGGCCGGCATCCGGCTCGGGTGGCAGCGGTGACCGCAACGGCACCATCTCACGCCTGAGCTCCCGTATCGAAGACGACGTGCACGGCGACCGCATCACGTCGACCAGCCTGCGCGTGGCCATGGTGCTCGCGATCGTCGGCTGGAGCTTCGAGTTCTTCGCCGACGTGTTCCGCGGCATCGCCGCAGGTCGTGTGCCGTGGGCCAACATGTGGGAGTTCTCGATGACGGGCACCGTCGTCATCGTCGGCATCTTCCTGCTGGCCAACCTGCGCTTCGACGTGCGCTACCTCGGCACGTTCGTGATGGGCCTCGTCTGCGTCCTGCTGATGATCGCCACGACGCAGTACTACGTTCCCGTCGTGCCGCTGCCCCCTGCGCTGCAGTCGTACTGGCTGGTCATCCACATTCTGGTCGCCATTCTCGGAACGGCCTTCTTCGCCCTCGGGTTCGCGTTGTCTGTGGCACAGCTGCTGCAGGTCAGGCGTGAGGCCCAGGTGGCGCAGGACAAGCCGACGCAGTTCCGCTTCCTGGCGACGCTGCCGAAGGCCGACACTCTCGAGGCCCTCGCGTACCGCGTCAACATCGTCGGCTTCATCTTCTGGACGTTCACGCTCATCGCCGGCGCCATCTGGGCCGAGAAGGCGTGGGGTCGCTACTGGGGCTGGGACACCAAAGAGGTCTGGACCTTCATCATCTGGGTCATCTACGCCGGGTACATCCATGCGCGCGCGACCCGTGGATGGCGGGGGAGCCGTTCAGCGTGGCTGGCGATCATCGGCTTCAGCGCCGTGATGTTCAACTTCGGCGTCGTGAACGTGTTCTTCCACGGCCTGCACTCCTACAGCGGCCTCACCTCGTAGCCGCGAGGCGCCCC
>JBQCJQ010000578.1:0-2242 GCA_051952615.1 Humibacter sp. | reverse complement strand
CCGAGCTGCCGACGGGTCCGAGCGAGATCATCGACCTCGCCGACCGCATCCTTCGCGGGGTCTTCGAGGGTGACTTCGCCGTCGCCCTCGAGCGCGCCGCGGCGTTCTGCCGGGTGAGCGCCTCGGGGTGCACGAGCCTCGCGGATGACGCCGATCCTACGGAACCCGAGCGGGCGACCGTGCTCACGCGTCGTGCCCTGCGCTTCTCCCAGTTCGCAGCGGAACTCACTGCCGCGGCATCCCTCTGGCGAGGAGACTCCCTGGACTGAGGAGCTGTTCGGCCGTGCGCCATCCCGATAACGCGACACGCTCGGTCGCGGCGGCGTGTACGCCGCGACACACGCGACCACGCACATCGCCGACTGCAGTGCGCCGGGTGGGGACCGGCGCACAAGACAAACACTGTACGGCCAGGCCGCAGAACGCCTCTCGGCGCGAGGCCGCTCGGAGCGGCGAATGATGGAGCCCGGGGTTACTGCGGCCCGGCCGCTGACCAGTTTACCGAACCGTCGCGAGACTGCACGCCCACGCCAAGACGGCGGGTAATTGCCGCAGCTTTGGCGTGGGCGTGCAGTCTCGCGGTGGGAGCGGCAACTCGCGCGCGGTGGGAGCGGCAGCTCGCGGACGGGGGGAACCGCCGCTCGCGGAAGGAACGCGGCGGGCTTATCCGAAGCGGCCGGAGACGTAGTCCTCGGTGGCCTGCACCGACGGCTTCGTGAAGATGGTCGCAGTGTCGTCGTACTCGATGAGCTTGCCCGGCTTGCCGGTGCCCGCGATGTTGAAGAACGCCGTCTTGTCCGAGACACGGGTCGCCTGCTGCATGTTGTGGGTCACGATCACGATCGTGTACTCGCGCTTGAGCTCCTCGATGAGGTCCTCGATGGCGAGCGTCGAGATCGGGTCGAGGGCCGAGCAGGGCTCGTCCATCAGCAGGATGTCGGGGGAGACCGCGATCGCACGTGCGATGCACAGACGCTGCTGCTGCCCACCGGAGAGGCCCGATCCGGGAAGGTGGAGGCGGTCCTTCACCTCGTTCCACAGGTTCGCGCCCTGCAGCGACTTCTCGACGAGGCCGTCGGCGTCGCTCTTGCTGATGCGCTTGCTGTTCAGCTTGACGCCGGCGAGCACGTTGTCGCGGATGGACATCGTGGGGAACGGGTTCGCCCGCTGGAACACCATGCCCACCTGGCGGCGCACCAGCACAGGGTCGACGCCCGGTGCGTACAGGTTGTCGCCGTCGATGAGCACATCGCCCTCGACGTGAGCGCCGGGGATCACCTCGTGCATGCGGTTGAGGGTGCGGAGGAAGGTCGACTTGCCGCAACCGCTCGGGCCGATGAAGGCGGTGACGGTGCGCGGCTCGATCGTCATGCTCACGCCTTCGACGGCGAGGAAGTCGCCGTAGTAGACGTTGAGGTCGTTCACGTTGATGCGCTTGGACACGCTTGCTCCTACAGGTTCTGAGAGGTCCCGCGCGTCAGCGCAGGCCCTTGGGGGCGAAGACTCTGGCGACGATGCGCGCGATCAGGTTGAAGATGACGACGAGGAGCACGAGAAGCAGTGCAGCGCCCCACGCCGACTGGTACGAGGCGGGGATGTCGGTCGAGGGGAACTTGTAGTCCGCGTACGCCATGACGGGCAGCGTTTGCATCGGACCCTCGAACGGGTTGGCGTTGAAGTTGTTGGTGAAGCTCGCCGCGATGAAGATGGGTGCGGTCTCACCGATGACACGCGAGATCGCGAGCATGACACCCGTGATGATGCCGGCGATGGCCGTCGGCAGCACGATGCGCACGATCGTGGAGAACTTCGTCACGCCGAGCGCATACGACGCTTCGCGCAGGTCGCTGGAGACCAGCTTGAGCATCTCCTCCGTCGACCTGATCACGATCGGGATCATCAGGACCGACAGGGCGATCGATGCGGAGAATCCGCTGAACGCCTTCGGCCCAACGATCAGGGTGAACAGTGAGAACGCGAACAGACCGGCGACGATCGACGGGATGCCCGTCATGACGTCGACCAGGAAGGTGACCGTTCGCGCCATCCACTGCTTCGGCTGCGCGTATTCGACCAGGTAGATGGCGGCGAGGATGCCGATCGGGATCGAGATCACCGCGGCGATTCCGGTGATGATCAGCGTGCCGACCACCGCCTGCCATGCGCCCTGCGTGACCGTCACCTTGAGGGTCTGGGGATCGAAGACGCTGCCGCCGGTCGTGGTGATGAACTGCCATGTGAG
>JBQCJQ010000577.1:0-2376 GCA_051952615.1 Humibacter sp. | reverse complement strand
CGATCTCCCAACCAGTTGCAGGCGAACAGGAGCGCACCCTTCGGCAGACCCGCGAATGCCCGCGGCAGCTCATAGAAGAACGGCTGCGAATAGGAGCCGGATGCCGAGCTCGGCACGCTGCTCCACGTCGCCCAGGTGCGACCGTCGTCGTCGCTGCGATAGATCGAGAACCCGGGCCCCGGGCTTCCCTGATATGTCGCAAGGATTGTCTGCGACGTCCCCGCCGGCTGCCCCGCGGTGAGCCGGACCGCACGAGCGTAGGACGTGCGCCCGCCAGGATTCGCCACCACGACCGGACCGAACGGAGTCTCGCCACCGGGCTTGCCCGGCGCGGGCACGGTCGCTGCTCCAGCGAATGCCGGACTTGCGAGACCTAGCGCTACTCCTGCCGCGGTGGCAGCGCCCGCGCCGAGAAGTACTCGACGCGATATCCCCATCCGCGTCTCGATCGAATCGCTCATATCAGGTGCATCGTGAAACTTCACTTGCGTCCTCCCCATTGAAGCCCCCCTGCCATACACGTTCTGTATAGCCCCGAAAGGGGGTGCTCGTAGGTTAGCGACGAATTTGTTCGCTCTTCAGCCAAATTCGGCACCTTTGGACACTCTCAGATCGTCCGTCGGCTCCATGCCGTGCTCGCGTCAGGCGGAATGAGCGCCTTCGGCCTCGAGGTACGCGGTCAGCGTGTCACGCGTCGCAGCCAGTCGCCGAGCTTTGAGATCCATGTCATCGCGGATCTCCTCGACCCGTCGGAGAACGTCTGAGCATGCGTCCGGACGCCGCACGTTGCCACCTGCCTCCGTGCACGGCAAAACCTGCCGGATCAGCTCGGTGGGAAAGCCGAGGTCGAGCAGCTGGCGGATGGTGAGCGCGGCTGCCACCGCGTCGTCGCCATACTCGCGGTAGCCGTTCGGCTGCCGGTCTGCGCTGATGAGCCCGAGCTTCTCGTAATGACGGAGGGACCGAGGACTCGCGCCCGTCGCCGCGCTCAGATCGCCGATCCGCATGATGCTCCGATCTCCGACTTGACCTTGACACTGATGTCAGAGTTTACAGTCGTCCCATCACTCGATGGGAAGGAACGAAACATGCGGGTATTCATCACCGGAGGCACTGGCTATGTCGGCTCGGCGGTCGTCGATCACCTCCTCGCGGCGGGTCACGAGGTTCGCGCTCTCACGCGTTCTCAGCGGTCGGCGGATGCTGCTGAAGCAGCAGGAGCCATCGCTGTTCGTGGGAGCCTGGCCGACCTGGATGTGCTGGAGGCGTCCGCCGCGGACGCGGAGGCCATCGTCTACGTGGCGGTCGATTACACCGGAACCGACGAGGCGAACGCGACCGAACTCGCCGCGATCGACGCGCTCCTCCGAGGCGCCCGCGGGAGCGGACGTCCGAGGCCGTTCGTGTACACCAGCACCGGCCTCGTCTACGGACTCGATCCTGCGCAGAGCCGGGATGAGGACGCGGTCATCCCGGAGGACAGCCTGCAACCTGTGAAGACCGCGGCCGAACGCCTGGTTCGCGACGCGCAAGGCGTCGTACCGATCATCTTCCGCGCCGGCTTGGTATACGGCCGAGGCGGATCTGGCCTGATCACGGGACTGATCGCAGCCGCGGAGGCGAACGGCGCCTCCACCTACATCGGCGACGGCAAGAACACGTGGACTCCGATTCACATCGACGACCTGGCGCGACTCTACGTGCTCGCCATCGCGCACCCGGTCGCCGGGGTGTACAACGCGGTCGGCGACGAACCGTTCACCTTCGGGGCGCTCGCTGAGGCGATCGCTTCGCTCACCGGCGCCGAGAGCCGCTCGCTCCCGCTGGATCAGGCGGAGGCGGCCATGGGGCCCGCCGCACATCTGCTGGCATCCTCGTCAACGACCAGTGCAGCGAAAGCACGAGCGGTGTTCGGGTGGGCGCCGGGAGGGCCTTCGCTGATCGAGGATGTGCGCACCGGCTCTTATAGTTCCCGGAGCTCGCTGGCACGGTGATCCCCTGGGCGTCCAGCCGCTTATCCCTGGCTACCCGCCGCGACCGACCGACGGCGCGGCGCTCCGAAGGCTGGCCGTCACGCGGTGAGCGTGGTCGAGGAGGAGGAGTCCGAGTTCGTCACGCCGCTCGGGGCGGAAGCGCGATTCCACCCCAGTGAGACTGAGCGCCCATGCCGGGCGGCCAGCCGGGTCGAAGACGACCGCGCCCATGCCCCAGCTGCCCTCGAGGATGAGCGCGGGGTTGAGCGCGTAACCCTTCTCACGGGTCAGGGCGATGCGCTGGCGCACCGCGGTCGCCTGGTGCTGCGGCCCCCACCGCTCCTCAAGCCGGGACGTCTCGAGATACGCATCGATCTCGTCGTCGGGCAGGTAGGAGAGGATC
>JBQCJQ010000576.1:0-4231 GCA_051952615.1 Humibacter sp. | reverse complement strand
AAGGCGCACATCCGTGCCGGGGACGTCTTCCAGGTGGTGATCTCGCAGCGGTTCGAGCTGCCGTCATCCGCCGATCCGCTCGACGTCTACCGCGTTCTCCGCAGCCTGAACCCGAGCCCGTACATGTACCTGCTACAGCTGGAGCGGGCGGGCGGGGCGCCGTACACGGTCGTCGGCTCGTCGCCCGAGGCCCTCGTGAAGGTGCAGGACGGCAGGGCGTACACGCACCCGATCGCCGGTTCGCGCCCGCGCGGCGCGACGCCTGAGGACGACGCGGAGCTCGAGTCGGAGCTGCTCGCCGACGACAAGGAGCGCGCGGAGCACCTCATGCTCGTCGACCTCGCGCGCAACGACCTCGCACGCGTCTGCGTCGCCGGAACCGTCGAGGTCACCGAGTTCATGCGGGTCGAGCGCTTCAGCCACATCATGCACATCGTCTCGTCGGTGGAGGGCGACCTCAGCGACGATGCGACGGCGATCGACGTGTTCCGCTCGACGTTCCCGGCGGGAACCCTCTCCGGAGCGCCGAAGCCACGCGCCCTGGAGATCATCGACGACCTCGAGCCCGCCCAGCGCGGCGTCTACGGGGGAGTGGTCGGCTACTTCGGGTTCGGAGGCGACGCCGACCTGGCCATCGCCATCCGCACCGCGACGATCATGGATGGCGTGGCACGGGTTCAAGCAGGTGGCGGACTCGTCGCCGACTCGGTGCCGGTGAGCGAGTTCATCGAATCGCAGAACAAGGCGGCCGCCCCCTTGCGTGCCGTCGCGATCGCGAACGCGTTGAAGCGGGTGGTCTGAGGTGGCCGCACGGGTCGCTTCGGCGCGGTCGGGCCGCTCCTCGAAGTACGGCGCGATCATCGTCGCGCTGATCGGCAGCGGGCTCGCGCTGTCTGCGTCGACGCAGACCTGGTACACCCTGCACCTCACCGCTGCGGCCGGGCACGCGGCGACCCTCGCCGTTCCCGGGTCGACCTCGGCGCCCGCCGTCGCCGCACTGTCGGTCGCGGGCATCGCCTTCGCCGGAGCGCTGGCCCTCGCCGGCCGCGTGCTGCGTTACGTGCTCGCCGTTCTCGGGCTCGTCCTTGCCGCGAGCATCATCGGCTCCGCCGTCTCCGCCATGGCCGACCCGGCCGGGTCGAGCATCGCGGTCGTGACGAAGGCGACAGGCATCGCAGGCGACGCCAGCGTTCGGGCTGTGATCGCCAGCGCCGATGCGACAGCATGGCCTGCCCTCGCGCTGACCGGCGGCATCCTGCTCGCGCTGGCCGCCGTGATCGTGCTCGTCTTCGGGCACACCTGGCCGAGCGCATCGCGACGCTACGGCGCCATGAAGGACGCTGCCGAACCCGTCAAGGGCGAGACCGACGCCCATCTGAGCGCCCGTGACGCCGCGATCGACGACTGGGACGAGCTGAGCCGCGGCGACGACCCAACCGACGACGACCCTCCTGTTCGGTAGACTGAGGCCCATTCCGTCCCCTCCTGAAATGAGAGTCATGAGCGCTGAGTCCTCCGATCCCGGTCACGGTCACTCACCGGCCGCCTGGACCGCCGTCATCATCATGGTGATCGGCTTCGTCGTGGGAACGATCGCGTTCTGGTTCGACCAGCCCTGGGTGGTCGTCGCGGCTGCCGTCATCGTCGTCATCGGCCCGATCGTCGGCGGCATCATGTCCAGAGCCGGCTATGGCGTGAACGGACCCAAGTACCAGCCGAAGGGTCACTGACCACTGTGCTGACCGACCTCGTCGACGGGGCGGTGGCGGATGCCCGCGCCCGCGCCGTCGAGTTGCCTCTCGGCTCCGTGATCGACGCGGCCGCGCAGGCCGTGCCTGCTCTGGATGCCGTGACGGCGCTGGCACCGGCTGCCGGCGTGAAGATCATCGCCGAGGTGAAGCGCGCGTCTCCTTCCCGGGGACGACTGGCTGACATCCCTGATCCGGCAGCTCTCGCCACGGTGTATCAGCAGGCCGGGGCCAGCGCGATCAGCGTGCTCACCGAGCAGCGCAAGTTCCTCGGATCGCTCGATGACCTGCGCGCCGTTCGCGCCGCCGTCACGATCCCCGTGCTGCGCAAGGACTTCATCGCCGAGCCGTACCAGATTTACGAGGCAAGGGCAGCGGGCGCCGACATCGTGCTGCTCATCGTCGCAGCGCTCGACCAGCCGACGCTCATCGCCCTGCACAGCCTCGCGACCTCGCTTGGCATGACGGTGCTCGTCGAGACCCACTCGGCAGAAGAGGTCTCTCGTGCACTCGACGCCGGGGCATCCGTCGTCGGGGTCAACGCACGCAACCTCAGCACCTTCGAGCTCGACCGCGACCTGTTCGGCGAACTCGCGGACGGCATCCCCTCCGGCGTCATCCGCGTCGCGGAGTCCGCGGTGCTCAGCGCGGCGGACGTCGCACACTACCGAGAGGCGGGCGCCGACGTGGTGCTGGTCGGCGAGGCACTCGTCACCAGCGACCCGATCGCCACGCTCTCGGAGTTCCTCTCCGTGTGAGCGCGACTCACACGAACATCTCGCAGACGAATACCTAGGGAAACCACCATGGCCCTACGCGATCAGACCGGACCGGACTTCGGCGACTACGGCGGCAGATATATGCCGGAGTCGCTCATCGCCACGCTCGACGAGCTCTCCGCGGAGTACGAGGCCGCGCAGCAGGATCCCGGCTTCGCCGCCGAGCTCGCCGAGCTGCACGCCACCTACACCGGACGCCCGTCGATCATCACCGAGGTGCCGAGGTTCGCCAAGCACGCCGGCGGTGCGCGCATCATTCTGAAGCGCGAAGACCTCAATCACACCGGTTCGCACAAGATCAACAACGTGCTCGGACAGGCGCTTCTGGTGAAGCGGCTCGGCAAGACGCGGCTCATCGCCGAGACGGGGGCCGGTCAGCACGGCGTCGCCACCGCGACGGCTGCCGCGCTCTTCGGCATGCAGTGCACCGTCTACATGGGCGAGGTCGACACCAAGCGCCAGGCGCTCAACGTCGCACGCATGCGCCTTCTCGGCGCCGAGGTCGTCCCCGTGAAGACCGGTTCCCGCACGCTCAAAGACGCCATCAACGAGGCGTTCAGGGACTGGGTCGCGAACGCCGACACCACCCACTACCTGCTCGGCACGGTGAACGGTCCGCACCCGTTCCCCACGATGGTGCGCAACTTCCACAAGGTGATCGGCGAAGAGGCGCGTCAGCAGGTGCTCGACCTCACCGGCCGTCTCCCCGACGCCGTCGCGGCCTGCGTCGGCGGGGGATCCAACGCCATCGGCATCTTCCATGCCTTCCTCGACGATCAGGATGTCAAGCTCTTCGGCTTCGAGCCCGGTGGGCACGGCATCCCGAGCGGCGAGCACGGCGCCACACTGAGC
Source organism: Humibacter sp. (assembly GCA_051952615.1). Lineage (GTDB taxonomy): Bacteria > Actinomycetota > Actinomycetes > Actinomycetales > Microbacteriaceae > Humibacter. The sequence goes on along the minus strand of JBQCJQ010000576.1, from coordinate 852 downwards.
GAGGGCACCCCTGGCATCCTGCACGGCACGAAGACCTACGTGCTGCAAGACGAGGACGGCCAGACCATGGAGTCCCACTCCATCTCGGCGGGCCTCGACTACCCGGGCGTCGGGCCGGAGCACGCCTGGCTGCGCGACATCGGAAGGGCCACCTATCTCCCGATCACGGACGACGAGGCGATGCAGGCCTTCCGGCTGCTCACCCGCACGGAGGGCATCCTGCCCGCCATCGAGTCGTCGCACGCCCTCGCCGGCGCCCTGAAGCTCGGCACGCAGCTCGGCGAGGACGCGATCATCCTGGTGAACCTCTCCGGCCGCGGCGACAAGGACGTGGAGACCGCAGGGGCGTACTTCGGCCTGCTCGACGGCGCGGCCGACGAGACCGGCGCTGACAAGACCGGCTCTCAGGAGACCAGCGCTCACGAGACCGCGGAGGACCGCGCATGAGCGAGGTGACCGGCATCGCTCACGTGGAGTCCGCGATCGCAGCGGCGAACGTGGATCGCGGCGGCGCGCTGGTCGGCTACCTGCCCGTCGGGTTCCCCGACCTGAACACGAGCATCGACGCCGCCGTCGCGCTGGCCGAGAACGGTGCGGACGTGCTGGAGCTCGGGCTGCCGTACTCCGATCCCGTGATGGACGGGCCGGTCATCCAGGCCGCGACGCAGCGTGCGTTGCACGAGGGCTTCCGGATTCACGACGTGTTCACCGCGGTGCATGAGATCCGGTCCCGTGTCGACGTGCCCGCGCTCGTGATGACCTACTGGAACCCCGTGCTGCAGTTCGGGGTCGACAGGTTCGCCGACGAGCTGGCAGCCGCCGGCGGAAGCGGCCTGATCACTCCGGACATCA
>JBQCJQ010000575.1:0-2889 GCA_051952615.1 Humibacter sp. | reverse complement strand
ATCGTGAGGCCCGAGCAATCCCACGTCGTGGGCCCGGCGCCACCGAAGACGTAGGGCTCGCCGAGCTGAGCCTCGGCGAATGCGATCATCGCGTTCACCTGCGATGTGTTCGGTGCGAAACCGCCTCCGCCGTTGTCCGGGCCCGGGTCGAACGCCGTGCCGAAGCTGCCGCCGGAGAAGAGGTCGCCGCCCGAGGAGAGGTCGATGCTGCTCGATGCGTCGGTCATCGCCTTGGTTGCCGAATCGAGGGTCGCTTGCGCCGCGTCGACGAGAGCCTGCGCGGCATCCTTCGCTGCACGCTTCTGATCGAGCGGAATCGCTTCGAGCGCTGCGTGGGCCTTCGCGGCTGCGGCCTTGGCGGATGACGCGTGCTTCGCGGCCGACATGGCGCGTGCCGCGAGCTTGTTCAACGAGCCGTTCATGCTGCCGAGCTGGTTCGCCGCCGTGAGCCGCTGCAAAAGGTCGTTTGACTGGCCTCCGTTCAGCACGGCTCCGAGCGTCGTCGACGCCTGGTCGGAATGCGTTTGATGCATGGCCACCATGAACTTCGCCGCCGCCGCCTTTGCCGCTGTGTCGGCTGAGGCAGCGATCTGAGCAGAGGTGGTGTCGAGCGACTTCGCACTCTCGTACGCCGTGCGGGCCGCGTCGTAGTCGTCTGTCGCCGTCTTCAGGAGCGCCTGTGCGGAATCAAGCGCGGCCTGAGCCTTGTCGACCGCGTCCTGCAGCTTCGTCAGCGTCGCCTCGCTGACAGTGCCGCCCGCACCGTTGGCCGGGTCGCCCGGTGCTCCGCTGACGATCGGGGACGGCACGGATGGCGGTGCCGCACCGGAACCGTGCGTCGGAGTGGAAGAAGGCGTCGGTGAACCGGTCGGCTTCGGAGTGCCCTTGCCCGGCGGGGGAGTCGACGGCGGCGTCGCGGGAGGCGTCGATGGCGGCGTTGCCGGAGCGGTCGCTGTGGCGGTGGGCGTCGGTGTCGGAGTCGGCACTGCGGTGCCGGTGGGATCCGGCGACGGAGTCGGGGTCGGTGTTCCCTGTTCGTCGCCCGACGTGGGGCTCTGCGTGGCCGCCGCGCAGGCGTCCGTGCAGTCATCGAGGGGGGACGCGGCGATGCCGACGAACCCCGTTGCGAGCAGCACCGCGCAGATCGCTGCGACGTCGCGCATTCTTCCGCGCCGCGGAGCGCACTGGTCCGATGTACCCTCAGCCGGCCTGGCGCCAGATATCTTCGTGCGTTCCATGTCCTACCGTGACGGTCGCGAACAGCCCCTCGTCGAGTCTTGCACCCGTGCACCGCACCGACAACAGGTGAGAGGTGAACTCTCTGGTTGAGCCGTGCTCCTCACGAGACGAAACGATCCCGGACGGATGGGATAATGGAGCCATGGTTGAAACGATCCTGTGGAGCATCATCGGCGTCGTCGGCATCGTCGGTGCGATTCTCGGGCTGGCTGCGGCGTTCCAGATGGGCCGCGCTCCTTACCGCTCCAAGTGATCGGAGGGCGTTGCCACCGGTTCACCGTGATCGCGGTCAGCGCCGCACGTAGCTGAGAAACCGGTAGCGATCGCCCGATCCCGAGGTCAGCCAGCCGTCGGCGGGCTCGCGTGCCGCGATGGCCCAGCCGTCGTCGACCGCGGGCGCGAAGGCGTCTCCCTCGACCTCCAGATCGATCTCGGTGACTTCGAGCGTGTCGGCGGCTGCCATCGCCATGGCGTAGATCTCGGCACCACCGATGACCCAGGCGGGCGTGTTCTCCGGTAGGCCTTCCGCGAGAGCGAACGCATCGTCGAGCGACCCGGCTCGGGTTGCGCCCTCGGCCCGCCATCCCGCATCCCTTGTCACCACGATGTTCCGCCGCCCGGGAAGCGGACGGAAGCGTTGCGGCAGTGAGTCCCAGGTCTTGCGACCCATGATCACCGCCCCGCCAGCAGTCAGCTCACGGAATCGTCGCGAGTCCTCCGGCACATGCCATGGGATGCCTCCCTCGGCGCCGATCACGCCGCCGCGGGCCTGCGCCCAGATCAGCGCGACGCTCATACCGCCACGGAGGCGCGGATGGCCGGGTGGTGCTGATAACCGACGACCTCGAAGTCCTCGAACTCGTAGTCGAAGATGCTGTCCGGATGTCTCGTGATCACGAGTCGAGGCGCCGGATACGGTGCGCGGCTCAGCTGCTCGGTGACCTGCTCGACGTGATTGTCGTAGATGTGGCAGTCGCCGCCCGTCCACACGAAGTCGCCGACCCCCAGTCCGACCTGGTCGGCGACCATGTGGGTGAGCAGCGCGTAGCTCGCGATGTTGAACGGCACGCCGAGAAAGAGGTCGGCGCTGCGCTGGTAGAGCTGGCATGAGAGCTTGCCGTCCGCGACGTAGAACTGGAACATCGCGTGACAGGGCGCGAGAGCCATATCGGGGATCTCGGCGACGTTCCACGCTGAGACGATCATGCGGCGGGAGTCCGGGTCGGTGCGCAGCGTCTGTAGCACCGAGGAGATCTGATCGAGATGGCGGCCGTCGGGCGTCGGCCACGACCGCCACTGCACACCGTAGACCGGCCCGAGGTCGCCGTCTTCGTCGGCCCACTCGTCCCAGATCGTGACGCCGTGCTCCTGCAGCCAGCGCACGTTGGAATCCCCTCGCAGGAACCAGAGCAGTTCGTACGCCACCGACCTGAAGTGCACCCGCTTCGTCGTGACGAGCGGGAAACCCTCGGCCAGATCGAAGCGCAGCTGCCTGCCGAACACGCTGCGGGTGCCCGTGCCGGTGCGATCGGACTTGGGTGTCCCGTTAGCCAGCACATCGCGAAGGAGGTCTTCGTACGGGGTCGCGATCGGCGCATCCATGACTCCCGATGGTACGTGTTCGGCACCGCCGAGGTGGATGCCCCGCCG
>JBQCJQ010000574.1:0-7145 GCA_051952615.1 Humibacter sp. | reverse complement strand
GCCGGGTTGCGCGTCATGCGCAAGGCCGCTGCGTAGAGCTGGTCCATGAACGGCAGCGCCTGCTCTTCGAACAGCGCACCCAGGTCCTGACCTGATTCCTCGATTGGGGTCGACATCAGGGCCCAGTCTAGGCTGACCCCTTGCGCGTCTTCCGTCGAGGCGTTTTCGTACCCGAGCTGCAGCGGGGAGAACGTGAGCGGCGCATCCAGCAACGCTTGTGCCATTCGCTCTGTCCTCTCCTGTCTTCCGACGACGTCTGTTCTGTCGTAACGCCGATTACCCTAGACAAGCGATGCTGATCTCGAAATATTCCGCCCCGGACTTCGATCCGTACGGCGACAAGGCCCCGGTGGAACCGGACGCCCTCTGGCCCGCTCCCGTGGCCGGTGGACCCGTGAGCGCACGCGTCTCACTTCCCGGATCGAAGTCGATCACCAATCGCGAGCTCGTGCTCGCCGCGCTTGCGGACGCACCCTCTCTGCTTCGAGCGCCCCTGCACTCCAAAGACAGCGCGAACATGGTCGAGGCTCTCAGGGCGCTGGGCGTGCACATCGAAGAACGTGACGGGGATGGCGCGTTCGGCAGCGACTGGCTGGTGACTCCCCCGGATGAGCTGACGGGCAGCACGACCATCGACTGCGGCCAGGCGGGGACCGTGATGCGGTTCGTTCCCCCGGTCGCGGCCCTCGCGCTCGGGCCGACCACGTTCGACGCCGACGACTCGGCCAGGGGACGGCCGATGGGCGGCATCGTCGCCGCTCTGCGTGCCCTCGGCGTCGACCTCGACGACGCCGGCCGTGGCGGACTTCCCTTCACCGTGCACGGCACGGGCCGGGTGGCCGGCGGCGCCATCGAGATCGACGCGTCGGCGTCCAGCCAGTTCGTCTCGGCCCTTCTGCTTTCGGCCGCGCGCTTCGACGACGGCCTGCGCCTGACGCACGTCGGCGAACGGCTGCCGAGCCTCCCGCACATCGAGATGACGATCGACGCCCTCTCCCATCGCGGCGTGCGCGTCGAAAGCCCCGCGATCGGGCAATGGGTGGTCGCGCCCGGACTCATCGCCGGCCGCGACGTCGACATCGAGCCCGACCTCTCCAACGCCGCACCGTTCCTCGCCGCGGCCGTCGCGACCGGCGGCACCGTGACGGTGACCGGCTGGCCGGATGCCACCACGCAGGTCGGGGCCGAACTGTCGGTCATCCTGCCGGCCTTCGGCGCCACCGTCGAACGCGCGGACGGCGCGCTCACCGTACGCGGTGGCGACAGCATCCGTGGCGTCGAGCTCGATCTCACGGCGGGCGGCGAGCTGGCACCGACGATCGTCGCGCTGGCGGCACTCGCCGACTCGCCGAGCACGATCACCGGCATCGGGCACATCCGCAACCACGAGACCGACCGGCTCGCCGCTCTCGCCACCGAGATCCGTGCACTGGGCGGCGAGGTCGACGAGCTCGCCGACGGCCTGAGGGTCGTGCCGCGTCCGCTGCACGGCGGGGTGTGGCACAGTTACGACGACCACCGCATGTCGACGAGCGGGGCGCTGATCGGCCTTGTCGTTCCCGACGTGCAGATCGAGAACGTCGAGGCCACGCACAAGACGCTCCCCCAGTTCACGGCGCTCTGGCGCGACCTGGTTGCGAGCGACGGCCACCAGCGCGCCATCGTCGCCGGCGGATGACGGAGCCGACCACGTGAGCTGGTGGGAGACCGACGAAGACGACGAGCCGTACGAGGAGTATGACGAGTCATCCGTGCGCGTCCGCCCCAACCCCAAGGGCAACCGCCCGCGCAGCAAGATGCGTCCCGAGCACGAGGATGCCGTCGTCGGCCGCGTGCTCGGCGTCGACCGGGGCCGGTACACGGTGCTGGTCGGCGAGGACACGCCCGAGGAGCACGAGGCGATCGCGGCGCGCGCCAGTGAGCTGCGCAAACAGGCCGTCGTCACCGGCGACAGGGTCGACCTCGTCGGCGACACCACCGGTGAGGAGGGCACGCTCTCGCGCATCGTGCGCATCCGTGAGCGCAGCACCCTGCTGCGCCGCAGCGCGGACGACACGGATGCCGTCGAACGCGTCATCGTCGCCAACGCCGACCAGATGCTCATCGTCGTGGCCGCGGCGAATCCCGAGCCGCGCACCAGGCTGGTCGACCGCTACCTGGTCGCCGCGTACGACGCGGGAATCGCTCCTCTGCTCGTCATCACGAAGACCGACCTCGCCGACCCGGCCCCCTTCTTGCGCAACTTCGCCGGGCTCGACCTGCCGGTCTTCTTGAGCAGCTCGGCCGAGGCGGACGGGCCGGATGACCCGGCGTCGGGCATCCCTCTCGACGAACTCGGCGCAGCGCTTGCCGGGCACGACACCGTCGCGGTGGGGCACTCGGGAGTCGGCAAGTCCACCCTGGTGAACGCGCTCGTCCCGGGGGCCGACCGGGCGACGGGTCACGTGAACGTGGTGACCGGACGCGGACGCCACACCTCGTCGTCGACCGTGTCGCTACGGCTGCGAACCGCCTACGGCGACGGCTGGATCATCGACACCCCCGGCGTGCGCTCCTTCGGGCTGGGGCACGTCGACCCCGCGAACATCCTTCGGGCGTTCACCGACCTGGCGGCGATCGCCGAGAACTGCCCCCGCGGTTGCACCCACCTGCCCGACGCGCCGGACTGCGCCATCATCGAGGCGGTGGATGCCGGTGAGCTCGGTGAACTCGGGCAGGCACGACTCGACTCGCTGCAGCGGCTGCTCGCCACCTTCGGCTGACGGCGGCGCGACGCCTCCATTACCGTTGAGGCATGACCGCCGCGAGCCCGTCCCCCGCCGACCAGAACGCCCCCGCCCGTCTGAGCGCCGGCGACACCGCCCCCGATTTCACGCTGCTCGACCAGGACGGCGCAGAGGTCTCGCTGCACGACTTCGCCGGCCAGAACGTCATCGTGTACTTCTATCCGGCCGCCATGACGCCGGGATGCACGAAAGAGGCGTGCGACTTTCGCGACAACCTCAACTCGCTGAAGTCCGCCGGCTACCAGGTGCTCGGCATCTCGAAGGACGCGCCGGCCAAGCTCGCGGAGTTCCGCGAGCACGACGGGCTGAACTTCCCCCTGCTGTCGGACACCGACCTGACGGTGCACAAGCTCTACGGTGCGTACGGCGAGAAGTCGCTGTACGGCAAGGTTGTCACCGGCGTGCTCAGGTCGACGTTCGTCGTAGACGCCGACGGGAGCATCCGCCTCGCCCTCTACAACGTGAAGGCCACCGGGCACGTAGCGTCCCTGCGCAAGAAGCTCGGGCTGGCCGCGTAGAACGGGTCGCGTTCTCGAATCACTCCTTGTCGTCGCGCACGACCTCGCGGGCGGTGGCCCGCGTCACCGACGGGGCGAGCACCAGGCCGATGCCGACGAGGGCGATGACGAGCAGCCACCAGCCGGCCGCAGGGACGGCCGTCACTCCGGTGAAGCATCCGATCGCGACGGCGAGAACGATCACGTGCCAGGTGATGCTGGAGCCGCGCATCCATGATCGACGGCGGGCTGCGGCGATGGTCGTCAGCACCAGCCAGACGGCGCAGAGCACCGCGATGACGAGCAGCGCCAGACCGCTGATGGAGTCGGATGCCGCCACCTGCGTCTCCTGCACGGCGAGCCACACCACGAGCACGATCAGGCCGAGCGACTCGAGCGTGAGCAGGGCGACAAGACATCCGAGGAGAGCCGGGAACGCCCGTTCCGGCCGGTCAGCCCTCATATCGGGCGATTGTTTCCGGTCCGTGTTCACAGCGTTATCCCAATCGAAACTCTTGATTTGGCACTACCAGTATGCGAGCATTTCCTAGTCGAGTTTGACGCTCACAGGGTCGTGGGCAGGTCTCCGTTCATAGGAACTCAGTCCATCAGGAACCTAGTCCACCAAAAGATCATGACCCTGAAACTCGGCGCTCACCCGATCATTGACCGTTCGGTCATGCACGCCGTCGAACGACGCAAGCAACAAAGGAGCACCCTCATATGGATTGGCGCGACAAAGCCGCCTGCCTGACAGCCGACCCGGAACTCTTCTTCCCGGTGGGCAACACGGGACCGGCCGTCGACCAGATCGAGAAGGCCAAGGCCGTCTGCGCCCGGTGCACCGTGACTGAGACCTGCCTGCAGTACGCCCTCGAGACCGGGCAGGACTCGGGCGTCTGGGGTGGCCTTTCCGAGGACGAGCGTCGCGCGCTCAAGCGTCGTGCGGCCCGAGCCCGCCGCGCCTCCTAGTCCAGAGACCGCCGACCGGGCGGATTCACGCCTTGCGCAGGTAGCGCAGCGGCACCTCGATGGTCACCTCGGTACCCGTGCCGACAAGTGTGTGCCAATCGATCGTGCCGCTCAGCTCGCCCTGGATGAGCGTGCGAACGATCTGCGTGCCGAGGCCGTCGCCGACCTTTCCCTCGGGAAGCCCCGAGCCGTTGTCCTTCACCTTGACGGTGAGCGTCTCCGGCGAACGGTTCGCGATGATCTCCACTTCGCCAGACCGGCCGGCGAGGCCGTGCTCGACGGCGTTCGTGACGAGCTCCGTGAGGGCGAGCGCGAGCGGCGTCGCGTACTCGCTCGGCAGCTCACCGAAGCTGCCCGTCGACTTCGGATGCGCCGTCGTGTTGTGCGCGCTGGCCACCTCGGCCACCAGCAGGAGCACACGATCGAACACGTCGTCGAAGTCGACGATCTGCGCAAGGCCCTCAGACAGTGTGTCGTGGACCACCGCGATCGCCGACACGCGCCGCATCGCCTGACCGAGAGCCTCCCTGGCCTCTTCTGAGTGCGTGCGCCTGGCCTGGATGCGCAGCAGTGACGCCACCGTCTGCAGGTTGTTCTTCACCCTGTGGTGGATCTCGCGGATCGTCGCGTCCTTGGTGATGAGCTCCTGCTCCTGGTGCCGCATCTCGGTCACGTCACGGCAGAGCACGATGGCGCCCGTCCGTTCACCGTGGGTGCGGATCGGGATCGTGCGCAGCGACACGGTCACTCCGCGCGCCTCGATGTCCGTGCGCCACGGCGCCCTGCCGGTGACCACGAGCGGCAGCGATTCGTCGACGACCGAGTTGTCGGTGAGCACCCTCGTCGTCACCTCGGCGAGGGACTCGCCTTCCAGCTCTTCGGTGAAGCCCATGCGATTGAACGCCGAGAGCGCGTTCGGGCTCGCAAACGTGGTGACGCCGTCGACGTCGAGACGGATGAGACCGTCGGATGCCCGAGGAGCACCCCTGCGCGGGCCGGACGGTGCGCCCAGGTCGGGGAAGTCCCCCGTGGCGATCATGCCGAAGAGGTCGTTCGCGCACGCGTTGAAGGTGAGCTCCTGGCGGCTCGGGGTGCGCGCCTCGCTGAGGTTGCTGTGCCGCGTCATCACCGCGATCGGATGCGACACCACCTGTGCCGTCGAGGCCGACACCCGACGGAAGACGGGCACCGCCCGCACCCGCGTCGGCATCTCCTCGTACCAGTCCGGCGCATGCGAGTCGACGATCGTTCCGGTCTGGAACGCCTCGGTCGCGAGTCCTCGCCACTCTGCGCGGATCTGCTGCCCGACGAAGTCTCGGTAGAACAGCGTCGCCGCGCTGGACGGACGCGAGTGAGCGACGGCGATGAACCCCTCGTCGGTCGTCGGCACCCACAGAACGATGTCCGCGAAGGCGAGATCGGCCAGCAGCTGGCAATCGCCGACGAGAAGGTGCAACCACTCGATGTCTTCGGGGGTCGAACGGCCGTGTGCGACGACGAGATCACTCAGCGTGGACATCCACATAGTCTAGAAGCGCGCGCTGGGCCGCTCTCACACCGCGTCCGCGACCACCCTCGTCCGCGCGTGCCGCCGGCGCACCGCCCTCGGCGCAGGCACCGGGGCAAGCTCTCGCTCGATGAACCGCCGCAGCGCGGCACGGGCGGGCGACTTGGGTGCGGCATCCCTGAGCGTGCGTCCCGTGAGCACGGCCCGGTCGAACGCCGCCGGGTCATCCGGCACGAGCGCGGCGGCCTCGACTCCGCCGAAGCGCATCAGCGTCGACGACACCTGAGCGAACGGACTCGCACCCACCGCGGATGCCCGCACCCGGTTCACGATCACGTGCGCTCGTGTCTCGGGTGCGGCGTCCGCGAGGTCGCCCAGAGCCCTGAGCAGCCGAGACAGCCCGACGGGGTCTGCAGCGCCCACGGCGACGATGTCGTCGGCGGCGCGGAGGGCGGCGAGGGTCGCCGCGTTGCGTCTGGGGGCGAACAGGTCGCTGGTGATCTCCTCGTCGGTCTCCAGGCTGAAACCCACGTCGACGACGACGTACTCCGCCCAGGTACGGCAGACGGCGAGCACTCGCTCCACGCGGTCATCCGTCAGCTCGGGCCAGCGGGACGCCCGTCCGATGCCGGTGAGAGCCCAGAACGCGCCCCGGGGACTCGAATACCGCTGAGCCACCCTGTTGAGCTCGTCGTGCGTGAGGGAATCGGATGCCGCCAGTCGGCATGCTGCGGCGAATCCCGGTGCCTCGTCGAGTAGGCCGAGGGCCGGCGCCACCGCGCCGCCGTACGGATCGCCGTCGGCGAGCACGACGCTGTGCCCGAGCGCGGCCAGCTCGGCCGCGATGGTGATCGCGAACGATGTGCGACCCGGGGCGCCCGCCGGTCCCCACACCGCGATCACCCTGCTGGCGTCCTCGGAGGCGACGGGACCGCCGGCACGGGACGGCACGACGGGCACCCCGCGCAGAGAGGGCTCAATCGTGCTCCAGTCCCCAGAGGCGTCCAAGGCGTCGTGCACGCCGAGCGAGAGGGCATACCGCCTCTCCGACTCCGAGGCGACGAGCACCACGAGGCGCACGCCCGACCTGTCGCACGTCGTCACGACCTCCGCCGTGAGCCTGCCCTTGCCCGCGGCGACAACGGCGACGTCCGCTGTGCGGGCGGCGAGCGAAGAGACGAGGTCCCTCGCCGTCTCCGTGCGCAGTGCCACGAAATGGCCGGATGCCGCTGCCTCGGCGGCAACGCGATCCCGCGTGCGTCTGTCGAGGCACAGCGCGAGGATGCTCATCGATCTGCTCCCGAGCCGGTGCTCGCCGGCACGACGGAGAGCGCCCTGCCATCCGCGATCGCCTGCAGCACGGCGGCCACGCGGTTCGACGGC
>JBQCJQ010000573.1:0-2201 GCA_051952615.1 Humibacter sp. | reverse complement strand
AGAGGTTGAAGATCGGTTCGCCCGGCTCCGGGCGTTCGCCGCCGGTGATGCGCCGCACGATCGAACCGATCACCGCGCCGTGCGTCACGACGACGATCGCCTCGCCCTCGTGCCGGTCGGCCAGACGAAGCAGAACCGGCAACGCCCGGTCGACGACCGCGTCACGCGTCTCCTGCCCGGGGATGCCGTTCGGGAAGTTCTCGGCGATCTCGTCGCCGGTCATCCCCTCGGCCGGACCGAACTCGCGCTCGCGCAGCTCCGGGTGGGTGTCGGGATCGTCGAGACCGGAGGCCGCGGCGATGATGCGTGCCGTATCGAGCGCACGCACCTGCGGGCTCGCGTACACCCGTGAATAGCCGGCGAGCGCGATGCTCTCTGCAGCCGAGGCCGCTTGTGCCCGTCCGGTGTCGTTGAGGGGAACGTCGGTGGAGCCCTGGATGCGCCGCCGAAGGTTCCAGTCCGTCTCGCCGTGCCGCACGAGGGTCAGGAGGGTTCCGCGGCCGCTCGACGTTCCTTCGCCGGCGGGCACGCCCTTCGCGCTCAGCATGCGGTTGCTGCTCGGTCGGTCAGCGCGTCTGCCAGTGCGACGAGGGTCTCCGAGGTGCCGGCGTCCAGCTTCAGGGTGGCCCTGGTGTCGCCCTTCGTCACACCGCGGTTGACGACCACGATCGGCATCCTTCGACGTCGTGCCTGTTCGATCAGGCGGATGCCCGAGTTGACGGCCAGCGACGATCCGGCGACCAGCAGCGCGTCCGCACCGTCCACGAGCTCCTTCGCGGCCTGGAAGCGGAGCGGCGGCACGAACTCGCCGAAGAACACCACGTCGGGCTTGAGCGCACCCCCGCAGACGCTGCACACCGGGATGACAAAAGAGTCGACATCCGACACCTCGGCGTCGCCGTCAGGGGCGATCGACACGGCATCCGGCAACGAGAGCCAGGGATTGAGGGCATCGATCTGAGCGGCGATGTCCTCGCGCGCGAACATCTGACCGCAGTTCAGGCACACCACGCGATCCATCGTGCCATGCAGGGGAACGACGCGCCGCGAGCCGGCACGGGTGTGCAGGCCGTCGACGTTCTGCGTGATGATGCCCGGCACGACACCCGCCAGCTCCAAGCGAACCAGCGCAAGGTGACCGGCGTTCGGCTCAGCGGCCCGGAACAGGCTGTAGCCGAGATGGCTTCCGGCCCAGTAGCGCTTGCGCGACCGCTCGTCGTGCAGGAACTGGCCGAACGACATGGGCGTGCGGCGAGGCGCGCCTTCGCCTCGATAGTCCGGGATGCCCGAGTCGGTCGAGATGCCGGCGCCGGTCAGCACGGTCACCGAACGGTCTGCCAGGATGTCGATGGCGGACTCGATCGTCGCTTCCGTCGTCACCGCTGTGCTCACACTCGACCCCTCGTCCTCTGGTCAGTGTAAACAGTGGAGTTTTCGAGTTTGTTTCCTGCACCCTGGAAGTCACGCGATGCGCATCATCCCCATCGAGACGGTGGACGCCCCCGAACTGGCCGATTTCGCGAGGCTCACCGACGTTGCACTGCGGCGAGCGCTGGAGCCCGCGGGCGGCCTGTACCTGGCCGAGTCGACGAAGGTGATCTCCCGCGCCATCGCGGCGGGCCACGTTCCCCGGTCGGTGCTGGTGCACGATCGCTGGCTGCCCGACATCGAGCCGCTGCTCACGGACTTCCCGGAGGTGCCGGTGTACGTCGGAAGCGAGGAGGCGCTGGAGTCCCTCACCGGCTATCACCTGCATCGGGGTGCGCTAGCCGCGATGCATCGTCCCGAGCTGCCTCCGCTCGAGCAGGTTCTGGACGGCGCACGGCGTGTCGTCGTTCTCGAGGATCTCGTAGACCACACGAACGTCGGCGCCGTCTTCCGCGCCGTTGCGGGACTGGGTGCGGACGCGGTGCTCGTCGGCCCGCGCTGCGCCGACCCGCTGTATCGGCGGAGCGTCAGGGTGAGCATGGGAACCGTGCTTCAGGTGCCGTGGACTCGACTCGGCGAGTGGTCGGATGCCGTGCCGCGCCTGCACGAGGCCGGCTTCCAGCTGGCCGCGCTGGCGTTGGCCGACGACGCCGTTCCCCTCGACCGGTACGCGGCGGACCCTCCTGAGCGGGTCGCGCTCGTGATGGGCTCGGAGGGCGACGGCCTCAGCCGCAGGGCTCTCGCGGCCGCCGACACCGTGGTCACGATTCCGA
>JBQCJQ010000572.1:0-9560 GCA_051952615.1 Humibacter sp. | reverse complement strand
GATCACGAGACCTTCCGCGTCTACCTCGATCCGGCCGGGCATCCGTTCTGCCTCGTGACCCCGACCGACTGACCAGCGACGAGAGGCCGGATCGCTGGTCGAGTAGCGCGCAGTAGGCACGTGTATCGAGACCCGCCTGGCTGCCGGTGAGGTCTCGTTGCGCCCGGCGGGGACGGGCGCGCCCGTCTGCATTCCGTGACCCGCTAAGCGGCGCGGCGGCCTTGACGGCGCGCCGATCCCGGGCATCTGTGTGTGTCGACTGCGCTGCGCCCGGCGGGGACGGGCGCAGCAAACAGCTCAGTGCAGCGTCTCGACGGCCATCCGCACGGTGTCGCCGACGTCGACGCCTTCGCGCTTGCGGATGGCCTTCTTGATGGCGATCACGAAGGAGCCGTCGCGCTCGGGGAACACCGACGTGCTCCAGCGTGAGGATCCGAGCGTGGCCTCCACCTTCACCGAGCCGAACCCGGCCGGCGGATGCGGAGCGTCGTGGATCTCCGCTGAGACGTCCTCGGGCAGCCGCGCGAACACCCAGGCGTCGTGTCGTCGCGCGTCCCACGGGAAGAGCGTGGACTCGAACTCGTAGCGCATGCCCGCCATGCCTCAACGCTATGCGGTGCCGCCGACACCCGCAGTCGGCTCCGTGAACCTCGGCGTCGGTGCCGCCGGCCCGTCCGCCCGCAGTAGCGCCAATTGCGCTTAACCGCGCCAGTACAGCTGGCGCAATAGAGCGCAAATGGCGCTGTTACGGGGTGGTCCGCATGGAGACGTCCGCGGGTCTGCGTGCCGCCCGGCGCGCTGGCCGGACCTCAGCGGGCGCAGACGTCAGCGCGCCAGGGGCCGGGACGTCAGCGGGCGTAGCGGTCGGCGACCGTGAGGGCGGCGTCGATGGCGTCCAGTCCGCGGCGCAGCTCGTCCTCCGTGATGACCAGCGGCGGGGCGATGTGCACGCGGTTGAAGTGCGTGAACGGCCACACCCCCGCCGCCTTGCATGCCGCGGCGATCTCACCCATGGGAGCGGCATCCGCTCCGGCAGCGTTGAACGGCACCAGCGGCTCGTGCGTCTCGCGGTCGCGCACCAGTTCGAGCGCCCAGAACAGCCCGCGGCCGCGCACTTCGCCCAGCGAAGGGTGGGTGTCGAGCCATCCGGTGATCGTCGGCTCGACGACCCGCGAGCCGAGGTCGCGCACGCGCTGCAGGATGCCGTCCCGCTCGAACACCTCGAACGTAGCCACCCCGGCGGCACAGGCCAGCGGATGCCCGGAGTAGGTCAGCCCGCCCTGGAACGAGACGTCGTCGAAGAAGTGGGCGATGGGCTCCGAGATGACGACGCCGCCGAGCGGCACGTACCCGGAGTTGACACCCTTCGCGAACGTGATCAGATCGGGGACGACGTCGTAGGCATCCACCGCGAACCACTCGCCGATGCGGCCGAAGCCCACCATCACCTCGTCGGCGATGTACACGATGCCGTACCGGTCGCACAGCTCGCGAACGCCCTGAAGGTATCCGGGCGGCGGAACCAGCACGCCGTTCGTGCCGACGACGGTCTCGATGAGGATGGCCGCGATCGTCTGCGCGCCCTCCAGGGTGATGACCTGCTCGAGGTGCTCGAGGGCGCGCTGCCCCTCCTCCGCCTCGGACGCCGCGTGGAACGCCGACCGATACGGATACGGCCCGAAGAAGTGCACGACGGAGCCATCCGCATCGGGCTGGTTGGCCCAGCGGCGCGGGTCGCCGGTGAGGGCGATCGCCGTGTTCGTGTTGCCGTGGTACGAGCGGTACATCGACAGCACCTTGTGGCGGCCGGTGTAGCGGCGGGCCATGCGCACGGCGTTCTCGTTGGCATCCGCGCCGCCGTTCGTGAAGAACACGTGGTTCAGGTCGCCGGGTGCGACGTCGGCGATGCGCCGGGCGAGCTCGCCTCGCACGTCGTTGGCCATCGACGGCTGGATGGTCGCGAGCCGACCCGCCTGCTCCTGGATGGCGTGCACGAGATCAGGATGCTGGTGCCCGAGGTTCAGATTCACGAGTTGCGAGCTGAAGTCGAGGTAGGCGTTGCCCTCGTAGTCCCAGAACGTGGAGCCCTCGCCCGCGGCGATCGGTGTCGGGTTGATCTGCGCCTGGGCGCTCCACGAGTGGAAGACGTGTGCTCGGTCATCCGCTCGCACCTGCTCCTCGGCGGGGGCGTCCCCGAAGGCGTGGAACGCGCCGATGCGGTCCGTGTACCCGGTGCGGGTGCCCGTGGTGTTCTCGGTGATGGTCATGTCATGGTCCTTTGGATGTCGGTTCGACGTGCTTCGGCGCTCTTACGCATTCCCCGGGAACGCCAGTTCCACCTTGGACTGGGCGACCTCGGGCCAGCGGCTCGTGACGACCTTCGAGCGAGTGTAGAAGTGGAACGACTCGGGGCCGTAGATGTGCGAGTCGCCGAACAGCGAGTTCTTCCAGCCGCCGAACGAGAACGACCCGACCGGCACGGGGATCGGCACGTTCACGCCGACCATGCCGACCTCGATGTTGAACTCGAACTCGCGCGCTGCACCGCCGTCGCGGGTAAAGATGGCAACGCCGTTGCCGTAGGGGTTCGCGTTGATCAGGCCGATGGCGTCGTCGAGCGTGTCCACCCGCACCACGGAGAGCACCGGCCCGAAGATCTCGTCGCGGTAGGCCTTCGACTCGAGCGGCACGTTGTCGAGCAGCGTCGCGCCTATGAAGAACCCGTCGCTCTCGAAGAGCTTCTTCGAGCCGTCGACGACGACCGTCGCGCCCTCCGAGGCTGCACTCGTCACATACGAGAGCACCTTTTCACGGTGCTGAGCGGTGACGAGCGGGCCCATGCCGCTTGCGGCATCCGTTCCGTCGCCGATCACCAGATCGTCGATGCGCTTCTGGATGGCCGGGATGAGCTTGTCGCCCGCGCCGCCCACCGCGACCAGCACGCTGACGGCCATGCAGCGCTCGCCGGCCGAGCCGTACGCGGCCGAGACGGCGGCATCCGCAGCGGCGTCGATGTCGGCGTCCTCCAGCACGACCATGTGGTTCTTCGCGCCGCCCAGCGCCTGCACGCGTTTGCCGTTCGCCGCGGCGCGCTCGTAGATGGACTTCGCGATCGGGGTCGAGCCCACGAAGCTGATCGCCGCCACATCGGGGGAGTCGAGCAGGGCATCCACCGCCGGCTTGTCGCCGTGCAGCACGTTGAGCACGCCCGCGGGCAGCCCGGCGTCGGCGAACACCTTCGCGAGGAACACGGATGCCGAAGGATCCTTCTCACTCGGCTTGAGCACGACGGTGTTGCCGCACGCGATGGCGCTGGCCACCATCCAGAGCGGGACCATCACCGGGAAGTTGAACGGTGTGATGCACCCGACGACGCCGACGGGCTGCTTCACGCTGTGCACGTCGACGCCCGTGGAGATCTGCTCGCTGTAGTCACCCTTGAGGTGCTGGATGAGCCCCGAGGCGTACTCGACGTTCTCGAGTCCGCGCCCGATCTCGCCGGCGGCGTCCGACAGCACCTTGCCGTGCTCGCTGGTGATGATCGCGGCGAGCTCGTCGCGACGCTCCGTGAGCAGGTGGCGCACGCGGAACAGCACGTCGGCACGCTTGGTGAGGCTCGTCGCCCGCCATCCGGGAAGCGCGGCCTTCGCGGCGGCGATGGCGGCAGCGGCATCCGATTCGGACGCCATGATCACCTGGTGCTGCACCGCACCGGTCGCGGGGTTGTAGACGTCGGAGGTGCGCTCTGGCTCGCCGAACTCGGCGCCGTTCACGACGTGGCGGATCAGGGCCATGTCGAGTCCTTTCGGTCGTGATCCCGTCTCCGTCTGGAGTGGTTCGACGGTGTTGGTCTCGGCGGTGCGACGGCGCAGATGAGCGGCGTCGGATGCCCGATCCGGACGATTCGACGGAGTGGGGGTTAGTCTTGTTGCTCCCATGTTCACAGAGAAGTGGAGACGATAGCGGTGCCAGAACGTCACGGCTTCGCCGACGGTCGCACAGATCGTCCGAGCGACGATGTCGACACCGTGGGTGACCATGCCGACGACTCGGTAGGTGCGCAAGGCACGCAACCTGCTCCTGCGCTCGACGCCGATCGCACAGCGACGCGACAGGCCGTGTCGCGACAGTCGGTGCTTCCGACCATCCGCGACGTGCTGCGGCTCGAGGAGGTCGTCGGCGCGGTGCCGGAGGTGCTCGCCGGCGAGGATGCCCTCGATCGCCCCGTGCGCTGGGTGCATGTCTCCGAGACCGCCGATGTCGTGCACCTGGTGAAGGGCGGCGAGCTCATCCTGTCGACGGGCGTCGCGTGGCCGACGGATGCGATCGCTTTGCGCGCCTTCGCCTCGCGGCTCCTCGACGCGAAGATCGCCGGCGTCGTGCTGGAGCTCGGTCACCGGTTCCCCGAGGCGCCCAAGGCGTTCGCCGAGGCGGCGCGAACGCTCGGGCTCCCGTTCATCGTGCTGCATCGCGAGGCTCGATTCGTCGCGATCACCGAGGCCGTGCACGCCCGCATCATCGCGGACCAAATGGCTGCGCTGCGGGCCAGGGACGAGATCCACGCGCTCTTCACGCAGCTGAGCCTGCGCGGCAGCCCCATCGACTACATCGTGTCGCAGGTCGGTCGCACGCTCGGCTCGCCCGTCGTGCTCGAAGACCTCACCCACCGCGTGATCGCTGTCGAGGCGATGGGGCACGACACGCAAGTGCTGCGCGACTGGGAGCAGCGGTCGCGCCAGGCGCACGAACGGGCCGCGGATGCCGTCTCCCGAGGCACCTTCATGGGACACGACGACTGGACCATCGTTCCGGTGGAGGCGCGCGGAATCCGCTGGGGCTACCTCGTGGCGCTGCCGGGCAGGCCGCACCTGGCCGGGCGCACCAACGTGCTCGAGCAGGCCGCGGTCGCCCTCGCGCTCAGTCGGCTCGCCGATCGCGGCGCAGACGAGTGGACGAGGAGCGGACACGAGCGCATCGTCTCCGTGCTGCTCGGCAGGCGGTTCAGCAGCGAGCGTTCGCTGTCCGACCGCCTCGAGGCGGCGGGCCTGCCTGTGACGGATCGCACCCTCGTCGGTGTCTCCGTGCGGGTGCGGGGGAGCGCGCGTGCGGCGGCTGCTGTGGCGTCCGCGGCCCGGGAGCTGGGCGTGCCGACCATCACGGCGGCTCATCCGTTCGCCGATGCCTCGACGAGCGTGGTCATCGCGTCGATGGCGCCGGGCTCGCAGTTGGCGGATGCCGTCATCCTGGCGTTTGCGAACGCGGTGGCGCGCGCCGCGGAGGCGTCACCGGCCGACGTCACCGTCGCGGTCGGAGCGGATGCCGACGGCATCCCCGGCCTGCTCGTCTCGATCGAGCAGGGCACGGATCTGCTCACCCCGCAGGAGGACCACAAGCGGCGCAGCCCGCTCATCGTGCGGGTCGAGGACCGGCCGCTGCTGCGTCTGCTGAACTCGTTCGGGAGCGACCCTCGGCTGCAGGCGCACAGCGAACGGATGCTCGCCCCGCTCATCGAGTACGACCTGCGTCGCGGTGGCGACCTTCTCGACGTGCTCACGGCGTATCTCGCGTACCCGGGCAACCGCACGCGTGCCGCGACCGCGAGCCACCTGTCGCGGTCGGTCTTCTACCAGCGCATCGCGCTCATCGAGGAGCTGCTCGGCGTCTCGCTGGATGACGGCGAGGTCGTCAGCGCACTGCACGCCGCCCTGCTGGCCCGCCGCGGTCGCTGACTGCAAACCGCTCCGCGGGCCTGCTCGACCCCGACTCGCTCGACCCCGGCCCGCTCGACCCGGCCCGCTCGACCCGGCACACGCTACAGCGCCATTTGCGCTCTATTGCGCCAGGTAGGTTGGCGCAATAGTGCGCAAGTGGCGCAATCGCCGGTCGGAAGACCCGTCAAGTCGGGAGACCCGTCAGGTCGGGAGACCGGTCAAGTCGGGACCTGTTAAGCCGGAACGGCAGGTCGACGCACCCTCCGTCACGCCGACCGCGAGGGGCGACGGATGACGCTGACCACGAGCCCGACGATCGTCAGCGCGGTGCCCAGCACGGTGATGAGCTGCAGGGTGGTGCCCGGCGCGGGGAAAGCCGCCTCGATGACGAGCGCCGCGACGAGCTGGCCGCACACAGCGGCGAGTCCCTGCAGCAACACCCCGACGATGGGCACCACGATGGCGGACCCCATGATGAAGATCACGCCCAGCACGCCGCCGATGTAGAGGAGTGGGTTCGTCGGCGGGTGCGCTGGCGGCCCGGCGACGGCAAGGTGCACCAGCGCGACGATGCCGAGCAGCAGCGTGCCTCCGATGAAGTTCACGAGGGTGGCCGACACCGGGGACCCGAGAGCCGTGCGCACCTGGCCGTTCACCGCCTGCTGCCATCCGGTCAGGCATCCTGCGATCAGGGGCATCAGCAGAACGAGGAACGGTGCGTGCGCGTTCACCTGGGGTGACACCGACAGGGCGACCGAGCCGATCACGATGATCGTGCCGATGACGCGCGTGGCGGTGATCGGCTTCGGCGGCACCTTGCCGACACCGCGGGCGTCGATCACCAGGCTGCTGATCGTCTGGCCTGCCACGGCCGCCACCGTGAACAGCGCGATGCCGATCAGCGTCACCGAGAGACCTTGCGAGAGCACGAACAGGCCGCCGGCGAGGCCTCCGAGCAGGGTCCACCACGGGACTTCGCCGCTGCGCACCGCGGCCGGGACCATGCGGATGCCCCGCCTGGCCGTCCTCGACGCGATCGTGATCACAGCGATGACGACCAGCCCGACGAAGAACGAGATGAGCGCGGCGGTGTATCCGTCGCCGAGTTCCAGCGCCAGCTGCCCGTTGATGCGCGCTTGCAGGGTGACGAGGGTTCCCGCGACGCCGGCCAGCACGACGCAGGCGATGGTGACGAGCATCCCGGGCGACGCGCTCAGCGTCGGGTGCGCGAGCTCCCGCTCCACCTGGTGCGCGTCGTGGGCGACCTCGTGCTCCAGGTTGGGCGCTTCGTCGTCGCGGTCATCCACTCGCTCCATCCTGCCAGCCACCCTGCCCCCAGCCCGCGAGACTGCATCCCCACGCCGAGACTGCGGGCGGAACCCGCGTACTTGGGATGGAGATGCAGTCTCGCGGATGTGCCGGGGCAGCCAGCGAGCACCCGAGCCTCAGGACCTCTCGTGGCCCCTTCGGGTCACGACGCTGTTCAGCAGCGCGATGATGAGCGCCACCGTGAAGATGATCGTGCCGAAGCACAGCACCTGAGGCGGCAGTCCCACCTTCGCGGCGCCGTACACGAACAGCGGGAACGTCACGGTCGGGCCTGCCACGAAGCTCGTGATGACATAGTCGTCGATCGACATCGCCAGCGCGAGGGCTCCGGCGGCGAGCATGCCGGGCACCAGCAGCGGGAAGGTCACCCGCCAGAACGCCGTGAACGGGTTCGCGCCCAGATCGCCCGCGGCCTCTTCGAGCACCTTGCCCATGCCGGACAGCCTCGCCCTGATCACCACGACGACGTACGCGACGCAGAACGTGACGTGCACGAGAAGGATCGTCAGGAATCCGAGCGGGATGCCCGCGGAGAGGAAGAACGACAGGGATGCCGCGCCGACCACGATCGACGGCGCGGCGATGTCAGCGAAGACGACAGCGCTCAGCGGTCCGTGCAGCGCGAAGCGGTGACGCTCCAGTGCCATCGCGAGCGGGACGCCGATCGCGAGCGAGATGATCGCGGACAGCACGGCGATCTCGATCGAGGTGAGGAACGACGCGCCCAGCCCGCTCACCTGGGTGAGGTTCTGGTACCAGTAGAGCGTGAAGCCGTGCCACTGGAACGTGATGCGGTTCGTCGGGGTGTTGTTGAAGCTGTAGACGACCATCAGCACGATCGGCACCAGCGTGATGCCGATGACGACCCAGTAGATGATCGGCAGCAGCGGCCGCTTGCGGTTACGGCGCTCGCCGATCGGCTCGTGCACCGTCTGGGCGGTGGTGACGGGCTCTGTTCCGAGTACGGCGGTCATACCAGATCCTCGATGTTGTCGGTGCCGGCGATGCGGGCGTACACGAACAGGATGATGCCGAGCACGATCATCAGCACCGTGGACAGCGCGGCGGCCACGTTGTACTGCTGATTCGTGAGGTAGGCATCCTGAATCGCTTGGCCCATCACGTACGTATGGGTTCCGCCGAGCAGCGATGCATTGACGGGGTCGCCCGCGCAGTCGATGAACACGAGAAGCACACCCGCGAACAGACCGGATCTGGTCAGCGGCAGGATGACCCGCGTGAACGTGTTCGTCTTGTTGCCGTAGAGGTCGGCCGACGCCTCGATCAACCGCGGATCGATGCGCTCCAGCGCCACGTACAGCGGCAGCACCATGAAGGCGAGGTCGTTGTACGCGAGGCCGAAGATGACGGCGCCGGGGGTGCCGATGATCTGGAAGTCCTTCGGCACCAGGTGCAGGTTGTGCAGCGTGCCGACGATCGGTCCCTGGTCCGAGAGCACGAACGCCCACATGTCGGTGCGGATGATGAACGAGACGAAGAAGCTCAGCGCAACGAGCAGCAGCAGCGCGTTCTTCCATCGTGCCGAGACCCGGAACGCGATGAAGTACGCGACCGGGAATCCGGCGATGATCGTCACGATCGTGGCCGCGATGGCGTACCAGAGGCTTCGGCCGAGGATCTGCCAGTAGTTCACCTCGGAGTGCACGAAGAGGTCGGAGTAGATGCTCCAGTTCCAGGTGAGCGTGTAGCCCTGCTGCGGGTTGCCGGTCATCAGCGACACGGCGAGCCCGGAGATGAGCGGGATGACGAACAGGATGGCAAGCCATGCGATCCCGACGATGCCGAGCAGATACGGGGTCGAGTGACGCTTCAGCGAGCGGCGGAACCGGCCATCCTTACGCTCGAGCGGTGCTTGCTCGAGTGGCGAGCCGGTGCCGGCAAGCGGCGTGGTGACGGTGGTCATGACTGGATCACAGGATTGAACACCTTGTTCCATTCCTCGTATTCGTCGTAGTTCTTGAACACGTAGAAGTTGTGCGACTTCGCGTCGACGGAGGGATCGGGGAACACCAGCGGGCTGTTGGCGACGGCCGGGTCGCCCAACTCGTTCAGGATGTAGTCCTTCGCCGAGGGAACGGGACACACGTAGTTCACCCAGTCCTCGACCATGCCGGCGATCTCGGGCGTGTAGTAGAAGTCCATCCACTTCAGCGCCGAGAGCGGGTTCTGCGCCTGCATCGGGATCATCATGTTGTCGTGCCAGATCATCTGGCCTTCGTCGGGGATGACGAACTTGAGGTGCTTGTTGCCGCCTGCGATCGCCTGGAAGACGTCGCCCGACCACGCCTGCGACACCCAGGTGTCGCCGTTCGACAGCCGGTCGATGTAGCTCTGGTCGTAGTAGCCGAGCACGTTCGGCTGCGCCTGCTTGAGCCACTCGGCGGCCTTGCGCCAGTCGGCCGGCGTCGACGTCGTGGGGTCGATGCCGAGCGCCAGCATGCCGGCGCTTCCGAGTTCGGTGTTGTCGTTCATCATGCCGACGTGGCCCTTGAACGCGGG